>NZ_LXJQ01000012.1:0-105404 GCF_001728925.1 Pseudomonas sp. 1D4 | reverse complement strand
GGGGACGGCGGTGGTGCCTGGGATGGGCGTTCGCGAGCAGAGCTCGCTCCTGCGGGGTCGGTGCCAGCCGGTGGGATTCCCGGGCTGAAGCCCGGGCTACGGAGTGCCCTGGCTCGGTGTGAGCGAGTTCATTCGCGAACGAGGTGAAGCAAGAGCATCGCGGCTGAAGCTGCTCCCTCAGGGTGGCCACCTGTAGCCCGGACTTCAGTCCGGGACCGGCGGTGCTGCCTGGGGTGGGCGTTCGCGAGCAGAGCTCGCTCCTACGAGGTTGGTACCAGCCGGAGGGATTCCCGGGCTGAAGCCCGGGCTACGGAGCGCTCTGGCTCGGTGGGTGCGAATTCAGTCGCGAACGAGGTGAAGCACGAGCATCGCGGCTGAAGCCGCTCCCACGGGGTGTTACGGGATGCACCTGAAAAAAGCCACGGGCCCAAGGGTGGGCCCGTGGTTTCACGCACAACCGTCGATCATGGCGCGCAGGCCCAGGCGGGGCTCCTGGAACAGCCGCGCATCCATCAGTTGGGGTTTGTCGACGAGGGGGCGGAAGTCCATGCGGGCAAGGATGTCGCGCTCGATGTCCACGCCCGGCGCGACCTCGATCAACTCCAGGCCCTCGGTGGTCAGGCGGAACACGCAGCGCTCGGTGACGTAGAGCACCGGCTTGCCGGCTTCGGCGGCGAGCCGGCCGGCGAAGGTGCGGTGCTCCACCTCGCGGACGAACTTGCGCAGCGCGCCGTCCTGCACGATGCGCAGGGCGCCGTTCTCGATGCGGATGTCCTGCGGGCCGGCGCTGAAGGTGCCGACGAAGACCACCGCCTTGGCGTTCTGGCTGATGTTGATGAAGCCGCCGGCGCCGGCCAGGCGCGTGCCGAACTTCGACACGTTGAGGTTGCCCGCCGCATCCGCCTGGGCCAGGCCGAGGAAGGCGAGGTCCAGGCCGCCGCCGTCGTAGAAGTCGAACTGGTAGGGCTGGTCGATCAGCGCGCTGTGGTTGCAGGCCGCGCCGAAGTCCAGGCCCGAGGCCGGCACGCCGCCGATCACCCCGGGCTCGGCGGTGAGGGTCAGCAGGTCGATCACCCCTTCTTCCGCCGCCACCGCCGCCACGCCTTCGGGCATGCCGATGCCCAGGTTCACCACTGCGCCGGGCTTGAGTTCCAGCGCGGCGCGGCGGGCGATGAGCTTGCGCAGGTCCAGCGGCATGGGCGGCAGGCTGCCCTCGGGCACCCGCACCTCGGCGGCGAAGGCCGGGTTGTAGGCGGTGGCGAAGGTCTGCTGGTGGTGCTCCGGTGCAGCCACCACCACGCAGTCGACGAGGATGCCGGGGATCTTCACCTGGCGCGGGTTGAGCGAGCCACGGGCGACAACCCGCTCCACCTGGGCGATCACCAGCCCGCCGGAATTGCGTGCGGCCATGGCGATGGCCAGGCTCTCGATGGTCAGCGCCTCGCGCTCCATGGTCAGGTTGCCGTCCTCGTCGGCGCTGGTGGCGCGCACCACCCCGACGTGGATGGGGAAGGTCTTGTAGAAGAGGTAGTCCTCGCCGTCGAGGGGCATGCGGCGCACCAGCTCCTCGGTGGTGCGGGCGTTGAGCTTGCCGCCGCCGTGGGCCGGGTCGACGAAGGTGCCGAGGCCCACCCGCGACAACTGCCCCGGCTTGCCGGCGGCGATGTCGCGGAACAGCTGGGAGATCACCCCCTGGGGCAGGTTGTAGGCCTCGATGCGGTTCTCCACCGCCAGCTTCTGCAGCCCCGGTACCAGGCCCCAGTGGCCGCCGATGACGCGGCGCACCAGCCCTTCATGGGCCAGGTGGTTGAGGCCCCGGCCCTTGCCGTCACCCTGGCCGGCGGCGTAGACCAGGGTCAGGTCGCGCGGCGCCTGCTCGGCCTGGAAGCGCTGCTCCAGGGCGATGGCGATGGCCTCGGCGAAACCGATGCCGACGAAGCCGCCGGTGGCCAGGTGGGCGTTGTCAGGGATACGCGCCACCGCCTCGGCGGCGCTCATCACTTTGCTCATGTCGTACCTCGAGCGTGGAATTGGGGGCTGCCTGCTTCTACTCATCAGAAGCTGCCGAACAGGCTGCCGAGGGTGATCACCACCACCAGGGCCAGCAGCGGGAAGATCACCGTGTTCATGAAGATGAATCTGTAGGAATCGCGGTGGGTCAGCTTGCAGATGGCCAGCAGCGAGATCACCGCGCCGTTGTGGGGCAGGGTGTCCATGCAGCCGGAGGCCATGGCGGCGACCCGGTGCAGCAGCTCGGGGCTGATGCCGGCGGCGTTGGCCATCTCCAGGTACTGCGCGCCAAGGGTCTTGAGGGCGATGGACATGCCGCCTGAGGCGGAGCCGGTGATGCCGGCGAGGATGTTCACCGCCACCGCCTCGGACACCAGCGGGTTGCCCGGCACGCTCAGCACCAGGTCGCGGATCACCACGAAGCCGGCGAGGGAGGCGATCACCGTGCCGTAGCCCACCTCGGAGGCGGTGTTGAGGATCGGCAGCATGGAGCCGAAGGTGCCGTCGTTGAGGCTTTGCTTCAGGTCCGCCCAGCGCCGCCAGTGCAGGCCGATGAGCAGCAGCACCGCCGCGCTGAGGGCGACGATGATCGACCAGATGCCGATCACCGACTTGGCGTCCTGCAGGCCGCCGAACTCGGGCTTGGCCAGGTAGCTGGTGTCGAGGTTGGGCAGCACCTGCTTGGCCATCAGGAAGTTCAGCGCGATCACCAGCAGGATCGGCAGCAGCGCCAGCCAGAAGCCGGTCACTGGCAGGCCGCTCTGCTCGGTCGGGTCGTCCTTGTGGCTGCCGTAGCCTTCGCCGGCGGCCATCAGCTTGCGGGCCTGGGCGGCGAGCCACCAACTGCCGAGGCCGAGCATGAGCAGCCCGCCGATCAGCCCGAGGATGGGCGCGGCGAAGGCGTCGGTGCCGAAGAAGGGGCTGGGGATGGCGTTCTGGATCGCCGGGGTGCCGGGCAGGGCGGTCATGGTGAAGGTGAAGGCGCCCAGGGCGATGGCGCCGGGCAGCAGGCGCTTGGGAATGCCCGCCTCGCGGAACAGCGCGGTGCCGATGGGGTACACGGCGAAGGCCACCACGAACAGCGACACGCCGCCGTAGGTCAGCAGCCCGCAGGCCAGCACGATGGCGAGGATGGCCCGCTCGCGCCCCAGCCGGGTGACGATGCCCTGGGCAATGGCGCGTGCGGAGCCGGAGTCGTCCATCAACTTGCCGAAGATGGCGCCGAGCAGGAACAGCGGGAAGAACTGGATCAGGTAGCCGCCCAGGGACTTCATGAACACCTGGGTGTAGGTGGGCAGCATCAACGCTGCATCACCGGCGAACAGCACCGCCAGCAGCGCCATCAGCGGCGCCAGGATCAGCACGTTGTAGCCGCGATAGGCCAGGAACATCAGCAGTGCGAGGGACAGCAGGATTCCGAGGGTACCCATGGGATTTCCTTCTTGTTGTTGTTTTGAACCGCCGCAGCGGCCGGGCCTGGGTCGGCCCTTTGCCGGTATAGAGCGAAAGCTGTGCCAGGTGGGCTGAAAAGCCCTGGGGAAGGCGCTGGTAGTGGGTTTGAGCCGTTAGCAGGAAGGGGAGCGAAGCGATTCAGGTGTCCACATGAGTGGACGGTGTCCTGTTTGTTGGACGCCTATTTCGAGTGATGTCCAAGAATATGGACGCCCCTTAACCCGAGCCCCCGGGTTGTAGGGGGGATGGCGCTTTACCCATCCACCAACACGCCCGCCCCCAAACACCGTGGCCGCAGGTAAAGGCACGCCCTGCCCGTGATCGACCCCGCACCGCGTGGATCGATGAAGCGCGATCCACCCTACGTCGGCCTTGGAGTTCCGTGGGGTATGCCGCTTCTCCATCCACCGACGTACCGACCCGTAGCCCGGGCTTCAGCCCGGGGCACCACCGCGCCCGCCCCCAAACACCGTGGCCGCAGGTAAATGCACGCCCTGCCCGTGATCGACCCCGCACCGCGTGGATCGATGAGGCGCGATCCACCCTACGCCGGTCTGGGCGTTCCGTGGGGTGGATGCCGCTTCTCCATCCACCGACGTACTGACCCGTAGCCCGGGCTTCAGCCCGGGGCACCACCGCGCCCGCCCCCAAACACCGTGGCCGCAGGTAAATGCACGCCCTGCCCGTGATCGACCCCGCACCGCGTGGATCGATGAAGCGCGATCCACCCTACGTCGGCCTGTGAGTTTCGTGAGGTGGATGCCACTTCTCCATCCACCGACGTACCGACCCGTAGCCCGGGCTTCAGCCCGGGGCACCACCGCGCCCGCCCCCAAACACCGTGGCCGCAGGTAAATGCACGCCCTGCCCGGCGACCAACCCCGCACCGCGTGGATCGATGAAGCGCGATCCACCCTACACCGGACTGGGAGTGCCGTGTGGTGGATGCCGCTTCTCCATCCACCGACGTACCGGCCCGTAGCCCGGGGAAACGTGCCCGTAGCCCGGCTACAAGCCGTGCGCCTGGAGCTTGTTGTAGAGGCTGGCGCGGGCGATGCCGAGGCGTTCGGCGGCGCGGGTGCGGTTGCCGTCGCAGGCGGCGAGGGCGGTGAGGATGGCGGCGCGTTCCGCTTCGGCCAGGCTGTCCGCCAGGGGGCGGATATCGCTCGGTGTGGACGGCTCGGGCGGTGGTGCAGGCTCGGCACCGGGCGGCAGCGGGTCCACCAGCAGCTCGGCCAGCTCCGCCCCATGCAGGGGCTGGGTGCCCTCGCCCAGCAGTTGCGCCCGCTCCAGCAGGTTGCGCAGCTCGCGCACGTTGCCCGGCCAGGGCTGGGCGCGGAGCAGGGCGAGGGCGTCGTCGGCCAGCTCCAGCGGTGGCTGGCTGGAGCGGCTGGCGATGTCGTCGGCGAGGTGCTCGATCAGCGCCGGCAGGTCTTCCCGGCGCTCGCGCAGGGGCGGCAGGCGCAGGGCGAGGACGTTGAGGCGGTAGTAGAGGTCTTCGCGGAATTCGCCGGCGGCCACCTTGGCCTCCAGGTCCACATGGGTGGCGGCGATCACCCGCACGTTCAGCGCCTTTACCTGGTTGGAGCCCAGCGGCTCCACCTCCTGCTCCTGCAGCACACGCAGCAGCTTGGCCTGCAGCGGCAGGGGCAGGTCGCCGATCTCGTCGAGGAACAGCGTGCCGCCGTCGGCCAGTTCGAACTTGCCGGCCCGCGCGCGGCGCTCGGCGCCGGTGTAGGCACCCGGCGCGGTGCCGAACAGCTCGGCCTCCACCAGGGATTCCGGGATCGCCGCGACGTTCACCGCCACGAAGGGGCCGCTGGCCCGCAGCGACAGGTTGTGGATGCCCTGGGCGAGCAGCTCCTTGCCGGTGCCGGTCTCGCCGCGCAGCAGCACGGTGGCGTCCAGTTGGGCGGCGCGGCGGGCCTGGCGCTTCACTTCGCTGGCGGCGGCGCTGGTGCCGATGAATCCGGCGATGGTGTAGCGCGCACGGCGGGCGCGGGCCAGCTCGCGCTGGGCGGCGGCGAGCTGGTTCTGCAACTGGGTGTACTTGGCCATGACCGGCTGCAGGTGGCGGGCGCGGTCGAACAGCACGAAGCCCAGGGCGCCCACCAGGGTGCCGTCGGCGTCGCGCAGGGGGATGCGGGTGACCACGAAGTGCTCGTCGCCGAAGGCCATCAGGTCGAGCATGCTCGGCGCGCCGCTCTGCACCACTTCGCGCAGGCGGCTGGCGGGCAGTACGTCCTCCACCTCGCGGCCGAGCACCGCGCGCGGGTCGGCGATGCCGAGCTTCCGGGCGTACTTGTCGTTGATCCAGACGATGCGCGCCTGGCGGTTCACTGCGATGGTGCCCTCGCACTGGGCGTCGAGGTGGTCGAACAGCAGCGGCATCGCCACTTCGCGGAAACGCTCGGGGGAGACGCCGATGATCAGGCCGTGGGGGTCGAGGTCGTCGCGGGAGATCGCCATGGGCACGGCTCCGGAAGGGAAACGCCGGCGATTATGGAAGCCGCGTCGCCGGCCCGGCAAGAAAGCCTGAACTCCGCTGGCGCAGCGGCGGTCGACTGCAGGTACCCACTGTCTTGCACGGAGTCGTCATGGACCTGATCCGCATCCTCATCGCCATCCTCCTGCCGCCGCTGGGCGTCTTCCTCCAGGTGGGCTTTGGCGGCGCCTTCTGGCTGAACATCCTGCTCACCCTGCTGGGCTACATCCCCGGCATCGTCCACGCGGTGTACATCATCGCCAAGCGCTGAGGCACCAGGGCACCCTGCGCCCCCGGCTCCGGCCCTGTCGGTGGTTGAACGGGCTGCGTTGCCGCTTGGCGAATTCGCGGCCTTCGGACCGGTCGGCGACGTCGCGCCCCTGCCAGGTCACCGGCGCTGGCTGGCGAGTTGTGGATGGAGGCGACGGCGTAGCTCGGAAACGGTCATGGGTCCTGCGAGCGCACCCGCATGGCCTGCGTGGACATTTTATGCATCAGGTTGTCGGCGGTTCGGTCATAGGCTGGCCAGAAACGTTCGGTGCTGAACAGCTTGGGGTCGTTGGCTAACATCGGGTTATCCACAGTGGAGACTACCGCGACCATGTTCAGCTCCCGTACCACGCGGCGCTGCACTTCCTCGGAGAGAAAGTAGTCAATCACCAGGTAGGCGGATTGCAGCTTTTCGCCACTCACTCCTTTGACAATGTTCATTGTGTCCAGCCAGGCGGTATCACCTTCGGCAAACTCTACCCGCTGCCAGTTCTCGCCACGTGCGCGCCGAGCGGCTATCTCTGGGCCGTAGCTGGCCACTAGCAGTTGCTTGTCGCGAAACTGTGGTGCGCTTACCCAGAATTCGTCGACCTGGCCGTACAGGCGATTAAGGAAATCCTGCGCGGGGCTGCCCTCTGCAGCGAGCCGCTTGGCGTCTTTGCGTTTGCCGCTGCGCATCAGGTCGTGCAGGAGAAAGGGGGGGTCACCAAGAGCGAGAAACGCCAAGGCGACATTAGGCTGCACCTGGCCGCTGGTGAGCGATAGCTTGCCTTTCCAGCGCGGCTGCAACAGATCGCCCAGGTGCCGTGGCAACTCGTCCTTGTTCAGTTTTTGCATGTTTGCCCAGATGCCGTAAGTCCCTCCACCGAAGGGCACATAGAGCAGGCGGTCGCCGTCCATCCCCATGCCCAGGCGGGCCAGTTGTGGCAATAGCTGCTTGAAACGTTTAAGGCGCGTGGGATCAATGGCCTGCAGCAAACCCGTCATCCGGCCTTGCTGCATCTTCAGATAGTTGAGGGTCAGGAAACTCAGGTCGGCTCTGCCGCTGCGCAGCAGCATGAACATCTGTTCAGGGCCTTCGGCGTAGGGGGTGATGACCTCTGCCTTCACCGGCAGCCCCTGTTCGGCCAGAGCATGGTTGATAGCCACCAGGTCTTTAGCGCTGACATAACCCTCCCAGGTGAGGATTCGCAGGGTCTGCTCGGCAACGGCACAGTGCACCACACCTAGAGTTAGCCACAGTGCAGCCATCAGCTTGAGCATGGACGCTCCTGAAATGCAGGAAGTGCCTTGATACTAGGTGCTGCTGGCACTGCCTGCCTGCCGCCTGACCAAAGGAATGGCCCGTCCTGAGTAAGGGTTGCACCTTCGCCCTTGTTTCAGGAGAGCCCCGATGGCAGAAGGTATCCGTCGCAGTCAGGGTGATTACACGCAGGTTTTCAAGCTGGCCGTGGTCGATCAGGTCGAGAAAGGCGAGATGAGTTACAACGAGGCTCAGGCTCGCTACGGCAGCGCCCATGCGGTGTACATCATCGCCAAGCGCTGAGGCACCGGGGGCGCTGTGGGCCCCCGGTGCCGGTCCAGCAGGCGGTTGGACAACTGCGTTGCCGCTGTGGCGTTGAAACGGTGGGTTAGTGCCGCGTGGCGAATTCGCGGCCTTCGAACAGGTCGGCCACGTCGCGCACCCGCACCCACTGGCGGCCCTGCCATTCCATCAGGCTGAACTCGCGTCCCTGCCAGGTCACCCGGCGCTGGCGGGGCAGTTGCGGCGTGGCGGCGGAGCGCAGCGCGGGCACCACGTCCTGGGTCAGCCATTGGCGCAGGGCGCGGTGTTCGGGGTGGTAGAAGTTGACCTTGAGCAGCTCGAACACCGCGCTTTCGTTGATCAGCAGCACGTCCTGCTCGCCGCCCTGTACGTACTCCACGCGGGCGTGGCGCCATTGGTCCGGGTCCAGCTTGCGCGACAGGCGTTCGTCGAAGCGGTGGTTGGTGAGGGGGCCGAGGTCCTGGGCGACGAACCAGACCTGGTCGTCGATCAACAGGGCACGCAATGCGCGGTGATGGCGGTGGAAAACCGTGGGGATGTAGCACTCGTAGGACATGGTGAGACTCCTTCCTTGTAGGGGGAGCCCGCCACCGGTTCCTGACTGCATGAGGGTGGCGGACCGTGCGAGGTGTGGAATACCGGTTTGAATGCCAAGACCGGTGGGCTCGCGCCCCCCTCGCACGGTCCGCCATAGATTGCCAGGCGTCAGCGAGTCGAGTTTCCACTTGCTGATCCTGCTTATGGCGATGTTGCGTTGGCATCCAATTTCGGGATTCCACTCCCGGTCGCAGCCTGCGCTGCGACGGGGGAGACGCTACGAGCCGAGTGTGTAGGACGGCAATGCCGAGGGAGGGTAGGAATTGTCGGAGTTAAGCACTGTTTCTAAAGTCCCCAGGAATTTATGTGCTCAATATGCTGACTTATTTGGGTGGCTGTTGAGAATAGATTTAAATATTAATTATCTGGATATTGCTAGTTGTGTCATGTGCGCTATCACATTCGAAAGAACATCGCTTTCCCTCATGCCACTTAGCTCTAGGCAGAGTTGATCTACAGTTCGCTCCCAGTGATAACCATTTCGAGGATTAAACAGCCCAACTTTTGAGAAATGCAACTGTCCTTTTGAGAAGGCTAAACTTGTATACGTCAATAGCTGTTTTATATCGTTGACTCTAAATTTTCTATCGCCTGCTTTTACCTCGTAGAGGCAGTCTTCATAAATTAAGTCTCCTTCACATGCCGAAATTATTCCGCACCCTGAGAATTTTGGTCTGAAGTTGATCTCATCATTTTTTGGGAAGAACAGCATTAAATTATGAGTCAGGTTAAATACTTCGCGTTGAGTGCGGTTGTCTAAGTTTTTTGTAATTGATTCTTGGTCGTTTGTTATTCTAAAAATGTAATCGCCTATTTTTTCTGTTAGCCCTATTGCAATAGGTATTATTAATTCGCTGCGTGGCTGTATTTTGGCTTTCTTTGCTTCTTTGAAGGTCTCAAATGAAAGTTCATTTATGAAGCCGCGTAACTTTGGGCTGGCTTCATTTTGAATTGGTGATAGCTCTCTCTTTAGTTTAAGATTTTCTTTTCGCCAATAAGTGTCCGCTAGTGGGGTTATTTTGTTCCAGACCGATGCGAAGTTTGAGGAGAAATTTTGCTCGGATATCATACTGGAACCTTCCAGCTATTTTGATTTTTCTGCTTTGATTCTGAGGTCCACTTCAGGATCAGCTTGTCAAATAAGTTGAGATCTCTTTTTATGGACTCTCGCCAATGTTTTCCCTCGTCTTCAAGGATGTATGAGCTAATTAGCATTGCTCTTTTTTCCCAGGTTGTAAGCGTGGAGTAACTTCTTCGGCAATTTGATATCCAGTGATCTGCTTCTCTGTGAGCCATCATTAATATGATGTCACGTTTTATCATCATGCTGCTTTGGGTTTTATAAAGGGAGGAGATAAGAATTTCAGTTTCCTCTGAGTCATCTTCTGTAAGAACTCTTAGTGCATAAGCAAGATTGGTTGGTACTTGTGTTATATAGGAGTTTGAAGTTATTAGCTCTCTTAGCTTTGTGAATAGTTCTGCCTTTACTTGGGGTTCGAGGTTTTTTAATAAGCCACGGCAGAGAAGCATTACAGAGGGGAAGATCGGATATAAAAGGTCTAGATTGCTTATGATGGATTTTATTGCGTCGTTTTGAACTGTGCTTTTTAAGTGCTTTAGCGCCGAAATTAGACGGCGAGAAAGTCCTTCGTCAATTCGGCTTTTAGCCAGTTCCCTTCCTAGCATTCCAACAATGTCAAATTTTTCTAGTTCTTGCTTTAGTGCCTCGTAATCACTTTCGGCAGTTTGTGAATATGGGTCGTAGTAAACCCGAAGTCTCCGAAATGCACGCTCTTCACTATCTCTAGCGTTTTCGTGTTCTTCAGGTGTGGAGAAGTCTGAGGTTGATACGAATTCTTTGGATGTCATTATTCTGGTTTTGGTTTTTTGCAATGCTAGACCTTCGTTTGTTAGGAGTAGGTCTGTTAGCAATATAAGTGCTGAGTAGGCTTTTTCTTTTGTTTCGGCGAATATTATGAAATCGTCTACGAATCTGCAGAATGTTATTGACTCGGAGATTAATAGTTTGTCTACCCTGTTTAATAGTAGCTCGCTTAAGATTCTTGATGCAGGGCCGCCTACAGGTAAGCCATATGAAACGTTGTCAGAGATCAGTTGGAGGATCGCCATGATTCTTTTTATTGCTTCACCATTTTTGGTGGCTTTTTTTAAAGCATTCTCGAGTCTGTGATGATAGATTCTTGGATAGAAGTCTGATATGTCACAGCGCAAGACATATGGGAATTTTTCTGCGTGTTCCAGTGCAGTGCTCTGGAAGTTTTGCCATCCAATATTTTTGTCGAAGAGTGAGCCAGTTTTCTGATCTTTTTTGAATCGGTATGAGAACACTATCTGTGGTGAGGCTCTCTTCTTTTCCGTGTCGTCTGCGATACTTATGACTAGGGCCAAAAGATAGGCGTTCCAAATTGGATCGATCTGTGCCCCCCATCTAAAACCACTGTATCCAACGACAGATAGGTTTTTCGATGTGAGCATTGGAATGTCTTTTATTGAATCCTCAAAGTTTTTGTCAATACTTTCGAGAATGTCAATTACATCTGTGCTCATGTCATTAAATATATGGTTTTCTATCGGGTAAGGGAAAATGTCAGTATCGCCGAATTTGGCAATATTCTTGACGGCTAGTTCAAAATTCTTTCTTTTTGCAGTCGACATTTTTACCTCGGAGCTAATTTTGGGGGGGCTTAAAAATCTATTTATATTTTTAATTTAATTACTCAAGTCCTATTTTGTTTAACAGCTTTGCACAGTCCTGTACTTCGGAAACCCCGAACACCCCCAAAACCTCTGCCCCGCCTTCGGCCCCGACCTCACCGTTCGAATCACCAGCGCATTGCCGCATTTGGGGCATTGCCGCTCGGCGGTCGGGTCATTGCGGCGCTGGAGGTTCTGCACATGTTCGCGGTGGGTGGCGAGGGTGGGCGCGCGGCGACCGGTTTGCAGGGTGCGGACCAGGGTGGCGACCTGGGCGTCGCTGAACACCGGCTGCTGGAATGACTTGATGTAGCGGATAAAGCCGATGCCCTGGGTGACGTTGGCGGGCATGGCGGTCTTGAAGGTGCTGCCGCCGACGAAGGTGATGACGGAGTGCAGGTGCTCGGGGGCGATACCGAGGGTGGCTTCCAGGGCCTTGAGGTGTTTGTAGTTCTGCCGCAGCGGATTCTGGAACTTGTAGCTGTGCTTGTAGAGCTTCTGCGTCCACTGGGCCTGCTGTTCGCTGCCGAAGATCCAGCCGCTCATGTTCTTGGTCTCCAGCACGAAGATGCCGTAGCGGGAGAGGAAGACGTGGTCGATCTGGGTGGTGCCGTCGGGGGTGGCGAGGGTGACGTTGTGCAGGCGGCGGTAGGTCTGTCTGTCCAGTTGCCAGTGGGCGAAGAGCCGGACGAGGAGTTCGCCGACATAGCCTTTGCCGAGTGGGGATTTGAGCAGGCCGATGAGGATCATCAGCGGGATGAACCAGGCGAGGGTGGTCCAGACCTGGGTGATGAGCGGTGTGAAGTCCATTTCCGTCACTCATGAGTCGTGAGTGGCCGGATAGTAGCGAAAAAGGCCGTGCTGGCACTATGGGATTGCGTACCGGCCGGGGGCTCCTTTGGTTGGGGGTGGCCTGGGGCCAGAAACGCAAAAGCCGCGCAGTGCGCGGCTTTGTGTTGTGTGGGCTCACATGCCAGTGCAGGTGGCTGTTCTCTGTCCCTACGGTGTGCCGGTCAGTTCACTTCGAGTCTGTAGAGGTGCTCCATGTCCTGTCCGGTGCATTGGGTGCCGAAGGTGTTGCCGTAAAGCAGCACCTCGTAGGTTCCGGCCCGGGTGGGCGTGCCCTGAATGACGCCAAGTGGCTCTGGTGCCTGGTGGTTCAGCACCAGGCCATCGGGTAATGGATGAGCCGGTGCTACCAGCAACTTGCTGACGGCGGTATCAGCCCCTCTCACTTCGATGCGGGCAATGTAAGGCGCCCCCACTTTGGCTGCTGGCAGCTCTTTGGGCATGAGTTCCGGCGGTGTCCTGCTTGAGCAGCCGACCAGTACGTTGCCCTGCATGATGGCCTCGCAGCCGGACAGCATCAGAGCTCCTGCTAGGAGCACGCATAGCTTGAACGGTATGCGTAGTTCACGGGATCGAGCCGCCGGATTTTCGCTCATGGTGAGTTTCCCTTGATCAGGTAAGGGCCGATGTTACGCGGGGTGCCTGCGCTGCTTGTGCTGACCCGGCTGAAGTTGGCGAAGGGGCTCTGCTCGTGTGGTGCCTGGGAATTCGCCATCTCGGAAACGCAAAAGCCGCGCAATGCGCGGCTTTTTTGTTTGGTGGGCCCACACGGACTCGAACCGTGGACCAAAGGATTATGAGCCCGCATAAGGATGCCATTCCTTCTGGGAAAACTACCTGGAAGCCAGGTTTTTAGGGATATTGCCGGGCACGTTCTGCCAATGTCTCGTCGCTGTGTGGACGCTATGTGGACACTCAGGACTGTACCGTCTTGCACACCCTGACAATTCCTTTCACAGCGTGAAAAGCGAGCCTAACCGCCAGACCCCGCGCTGCCGCTGCCGGTGCGCCCCTCTTTCACCCCACCCCGGATTGCGCAAAAAAATCATGCACGGCCCGTCGGCGGGAGGGGGATAAGTCCGATTTAGCCGTCGTTTTCTTGGATCAGCTGGATTTCCCAGGCGTGAAATAGTTGTGTGTATGGTATGTATAAAACCGTTGACAGGAGATGATCCGGTGTGTACGATACACACCATAAAGAGGCCGATGGAGGGGGTGATGCGAAGTAGAGAGGTGATCGAACTGATCGTGGCGGATGGGTGGTACGAAGTAGAGGTGAAGGGCAGCCATCACCAGTTCAAGCACCCAACGAAGAAGGGGCGGGTAACGGTTCCCCACCCCAAGAGCGATTTACCAGTGGGAACCGTACACAGCATTTTGAAACAAGCCGGCCTCAAGTGAGGCCGGTCGCTACACCGGAATCGGTCGCTTGCCGGTTCACCCTTTCGGAGATTGTAAGAGATGAAATTCCCAGTCGTACTACACAAAGACGCTGATTCGGACTACGGCGTGACCGTGCCCGATGTGCCCGGCTGCTTCTCTGCCGGAGCCACCGTTGCGGAAGCGCTGGAGAACGTCCAGGAAGCCCTGGCGCTGCATTTCGAGGGGCTGGTGGCTGATGGTGAGGAACTGCCCCAGGCGTTGGAAGTGGATGCCCATATGGAGAATCCGGACTATGCCGGCGGTGTGTGGGCGGTGGTTGACTTTGATGTGACCCCATACTTGGGCAAGGCGGTGCGCTTCAATGCCACGCTGCCGGAGAACCTGCTGCAGCGCATTGATGACAAAGTGAAGCGTGACCACCGCTATGCGTCTCGGTCGGGCTTTCTGGCCACTGCGGCATTGCGTGAACTAGCCGCTGCGCACTGATCTCCTGATGAAGAAAAGCCCGCAATCGGCGGGCTTTTTTCATGCAGTGATGGGGGCGAGTTTGGCCGTTAGCTGCCCAGCGGTCGCCGCTTTGGTGGTGAAGCCTGCGATATCGCCAAAGCTCGGCGCAGGCCCTGGAACGTGGGTATGGGCGGCCAGCTGGGTGTTCATCTGCTCCACCAGGTCGATTAGATCCAGCAGCACCTGCAGGACGTTGACGCCTGGGGAGCCCAGCCAGGTCTGGGCTGCGATGCTGCGGCGGATCCCCACGATGGCCTCGGTCATGTCACCGCCCACGGTGGCATTCAGCTTCTGTCCCACCACCAGGTTCAGGTCGCGCCCGGTGGCTTGGTGCAGGTCGCCCACGGCGGCGAGGCTCGCGGATCCGCCGGACAGCAGTTTGAGCGCGCCCAGCGCCTGCAGCTTCTTCACCCCGCCCACGGTTTCGGTGCTGTGGTCGTCCACGTCCACGGTGGTGATCTGGTAGTGCTCGGTGTTCTCCAGGGCCTCCACCTCGCGCTCTACGGCCTGATCGCGGATCTGCCCATCCGTCTGGCGAGTCCAGTTGCCATTGGCGTCCACTCGCTGCTGGCTGGCCTCGCTGTGCTGCCACAGCTGATCCCCCTTTGAGACCTTCGGCAGGCTCAGCCCGTGCGGGAGTATCTGCGCGATATAGGGCTTGTGGGGCAGGCCGTAGGCAAAGCACACCACTACAGTGGCACCCTCTTCGGGGAAGCCGAAGAAGCCCGCTTCCTGGCCGCCATTGGGCGCGGGTAGGGGCAGGCTGTGGAGAATCGGCAGGTCAGGATCCGGCTCGCCGTCTGGCCGCAGCACTTCGACATCCACCCCGAAGCGCGGGCGGAAGTCGTCGCACAGGCCTGGGGCGTCCGGAGCATCCGGGACGGCGACCACACGGCCCAAGCGGGGCAGGTGATAGCCCCCGGTCAGTTCGGGAAATTGGCGCTCTACTGCGCGGCGGATTGCGTCTTCCATCGGAGGGCCATCTGCGAATCGGCGAGGGTCACGGACGTGATCCTCTCGCCTTGGTTGATAGATGCACCAGGGCGAAGGCCTGGGAGGGCCGCCACCATGGCGCTCTGGTTGCCTTGGTAGGTGTCGAACAGCTCGGGCGGGAGCGGCAGGGGATCGCGCACGCCCCAGAAGCTGTGTGCCCAACTGCCCACGTACACCTCGCCGTCGCCCTGCTGCTGCCAGATGAAGTCCGGGATGCCGAACACCTGGGCGAGGCTGTCCATGGCCTGATACCCGGCGGCGAGGCTGTAGAAGTAGGGTGTCTTCACCTTTGCGTAGGGCTGGTCCGGCACGCGAAAGCGCAGGCCGGTGCGCGTGCTGATCTCGGTCAGGACCTGCCGAAGATCCACATGGCGCAGGTTCATGGGCAGCGGCATGGCCAGCACGCTGGTCAGCTCGCGGCAGAACAGTACCTGCTGCTGGCTGTTGGCGGCGGTGCAGCGTTCGACGTGGCCGATGAAGTGCCGCTGTAGCGCGCGCTCGTTGTAGCCCAGGTCCAGGGTCACCAGGCCGCGTACGGGCGCTTCGGCCTTGATGGTGAGGCTGGCCCGGCCGGGGCTGCGCAGATCCAGGCGCACCTCGTCTTTCACCAGGGGGTAAACCTTGCCGGCGATGGTCAGGACCTTGTGCAGCTTCATGCGAGGGCGTCATCCAGGCGTTTCAGAACGGCTTCAAAGCCGGTCAGTTCACCCTGCTGGGCGCCGCCTTCGCTGGTGTCGGTGCCGCCGATAGGCTGGCCAGGGCCTGCCTGCTGCGTCACTGGGTTGCCGGGGCGACGTTTCTCCACGCGCTCGGCTGTGGATAGCTTCTCGGCCAGGGTGAACTGGACACGCCACGCCGACAGCGTGTCGTCCTCGCGGGCGCTTACGCCGTCGCTGAACTCCACCTGCCGGACGCCGAAGGCCTCAGCGGTGTCGTTCACCACCCGATAGGTGCGGCGCTGGCCACCGGCTGCTGTGGCCTCTGCCCAGCTCATCAGCTCCACCAGGTGCGCGCGGTCGCGGTAGGGAATCAGCAGGGTGACGGTCAGCGTCTTGGGCTTGAAGCCCTTGTGCGCCGCGTCGGTGTTGCTGGTCTGTCCCGACAGGTCGTCGCTCTCGATGCGCAGCGATGCTGCCACCTTGAGCCCCTTCCCGCGCACCTTCTTGCCGTCGAGTAGCAGCGTCATAGGCCCACCAGCTCACGCACAAAGCTCAGCCCATCCAGCGATCCCGTCAGCACCAGGCCGGCACTCAGCACCCATTCATGGCCAGGTGGCTGGCCGTCGAGCATGGCGGCGCGCAGTTGGGCCGGCGTACCAGGGCCTACCAGGCGGGCGCGCATGCTGTCGTCAGCGGATCCGCCGGCCAGCAGCGCCTGCAGGTCGGTCAGCTTCTGGTCGCGTGCCGCTTGCTGGGTGGCCTTGCGCCCGGCCAGCGCGACCAGATCTGCCATGGGCGAGCTGTCGGCGGCATAGCCCTCCAGGACGGCCAACTGGCCCGCCATGGACTGCTTGGCAGCCTTGGTGATGGTGCAGCGCTCCAGGGGCAGTGTGCCCCAGCGCGGCAGCGGGCCAGCGGAGGGCGTCACCCACTTTTCCGATTCCAGCTGGGACAGATGTCGGGCGCGCCGTTCGGTGCGCACCAGGTCCGGCACCGGCAGCAGCGCGTTGAAGCGCGCCAGGGTGCTCGCCAACTGGTCGTAGCGGGTGGCCAGGAACAGTATCGACAGCGCGAACTGTGGGCCGGTGGGGCGGCCGGCATCGGTGTTGTCCACCAGCTTGTCGGCCAGGTGCTGCAGCAGGTTGGGTGCCGACAGGAAGCGCTGGTGGCCACGGCCCTGGCCGATGCCCGATTGGAAAGGCGTCACCGCCAGGCAGGCCGGCGCCTCGCCCAGCTGCGCGGAAAGCGCAGCACGCCCGGCGGCGATTGCGGCCTGCGCGGCGCTGCCGACCGGGCCAGGGTTGGTGGTGGCCATACCGTCCAGACCTGCCAGGCGCATGGCAGTGCTGGCCAGCTCACCGCCGGCCAGATCCTTGGCCGCCGCCAGGCCACCCATCCACTGGGTGGCCTGCTCAGGCCAGCGCATGGTCACAGGTGCCCAGGTCACGATGCAGCGGCCTCCCAACTGATGGCTTGCATGGCCTCGACATCACCGGCAGCCAGTGCCAGATCCAGCTGCTGTTTCAGTTCGTGGGCGCGCTGCAGCAACTTCAGCTTGTACAGTGTGAAGTCGTCGCCCACCTGGCGTAGTTGCGCGGCGGTGTGCAGACGGAAGGCCTTGGCTCCCTGCTCGTCTTGGCAGGCATACGGCATGTCTAGCCCGCGCAGGATGGCCCCGGTCAGATTCAGCTGGGCTTCCAGATCAGAGCCGTAGGAATGGGGCTCGCCAAGAGCTTCCGACCAGAACCCGCCGGTGATATCGGCTTCGCACGCGGCGTTGATCTCTTTGGTCCGTTCGGCATACAGGCGCGCCAAAGTAGCGGGAGTGTCGTCGACCCACTCACCGTCGCGCCACACTTGCCCTGGGCGCGGGACGCTCAGGGTGTAGCCTGTCGGGAGTGTGCCCGAACGCTCAATCAGCAGCGGCTCGCGGGTGCTGGTGTTGTAGGCGGTCAGCCCCTTGTATGAGCTGATTAACTGCCAGCTCTGACCATCCCAGCGAGGAACCAGATGCTCACCGTGCACAGGTGGCTCGACTTCGACGCAGCCTGCGGGTAAGAGCCACACGCCGTCCTCAAGCGGTGACGGGTCTGCAGTGGTTATGCCAGTGAAAATACCGAGGGCGTCGGTCTGATAGACAGTTTTGTAATCCATGGATCACCTCAGAACTTGATACAGGCCAGCAGCGCAATGTTGCGCGGGCGTGCCTCGATGCCACCGTTGACGAAGACTGTGATGTTGTGGCTGTGATTGGGCACGCTGTTGACGGTGAGGGTGTGACTGTGTGCCCCGGCGTTTGCAGCAGAGCCGCTGACGGTGTGGTTGTGCTCTCCTGCGCGGGCAGCCGTACCGCTGACGCTGTGGGAGTGTTGACCATCTACCCCGGTCTGCCCGCCACCTGCCGAGTTGTTGGCCTGATCTGAACCCCGGTTGCCTGATGTGCCGTCCCATGCCCCGGTACCACGGACCAGCTGCGTGTGAGTGTGCGCCCCTGCGCTCGCAGCGGTGCCGCTCACGCTATGAACGTGCGCCCCGTTACTGGCTGTTACGCCGCTGATCGGGTGGGTGTGCTCGCCATTACTAGCAGCCGATGCCGTGTGTGTATGTCCGCCAGCCTCACCTATTGAGGCACCGTGGCTGTGTGATTCGTTCTGCCCTGCCTGGGCAGTGCCGAAGCCCCGATTGGCGTCGACGCCTCTGCCATTGTCCCAACCACGTATGAACTCGCCTCGCAGGTCAGGCAAGTTGAACGATGTGCTGCCATCGCCTGCGCCATAGGTGGTGCCGATAGCGGCAAATAATGCCGCGTAGGTGGTGCGGCTGACTGCCGCGCCGTTGGCCTTGAGCCAGCCAGCAGGCGGTGTGCTGCGGGCAAAGGTTGCGACCATGCCTGTCAATGGGTACACCACCTGCGCCATGGCTGAAGTGAGTGCGGCGGTAGTTGCGAGGATCTCGCTGCTATCGCTTGAAGGGTTGTCGCTTTTGGCGTTGGGCAGATTGCCCAGCCCCACGTCGTCCTTGGTGGTCGCCCTGGCTCGCAGGCCGGCGTAGTCGCCCACGCGGGCGGCGAAGTGCGCCACCAGAGGTCCGGCGATGCTCTCCACCGGGCGGCTATCGGTGACGGTGTTGCTGTTCGGCAGCTCTGCGAGGGCCACGCAGTAGTGCTGCACACCGGCACTGTCCACGTAGTCCACCTTTCCCGTCCCCCAAACCACGCTCCAGGACGCCACCACGTCGTTCAGCTCGCGCGTCAGGGCCACGTCCAGCCAGGCGGTGGTGGGGAATGCCGTCGGCACCACAGGCAGCGCTGCAGAACGCTGCAGGCGCACGCCTTCCACGTAGGCGGTGCCCGGCTTGAGCTGATACACCCCGCCCACTTTCTCCAGCTGCAGCGCGCTGCCGAAGAAGCACGCGCGCCCGTAGATGTCGCGGTTGCTCTGGCGCTCGCGCTCGTCGATGCCTGCCAAGCGCACGGTGAAGTCGTGCTGCCAGGTGCTGGCGTCGATGGTCAGGCCGGTCAGCGCCTGGGCGCCGTCGAACACCACCAGGAAGTTACGGGTGACGTTGTTCCCCACCTGCAGCGGCGGGATGTTGCGGCGCTTCTGCTGGGTGGGTACGTAGGCCACCATCAGCAGCACGTTCTCGGCGGTTTCCAGGCCGATCCAGTTCCAGTCGAAGTCGCCGATATCGCTGCCCAGCATCAGGCTGTAGACCACCTGATTGGGGTTCACGTAGCCGGCCTGGGTGACGTCGTAGGTGCCGACGACCTGCTCGGCGGCCGGCTTGCCGGCAGCGCGGTCCACCGGCCCGCTGGGATCGAGGCCGGGCACGTTGGCCAGGATGAAACGGGACACGGTGAGGATCTGTTGCGCGCCATGCTTCTGCGCGATCAGGCGTTCACCGGCAAGGGTAATGCTGGCACCCATGGGGGTCTCCTACAGGCTGGCGACCAGCGTCTGCTGGTCGTCGTTGAAATCGACCGCGACCAGGCCAAGCGTCACCGGGGTGATGGTCACGAAGTCGTAGCGGCGGCAGGTGCGGCCGTACTGCTGAATCAGCACGCGCAGCAGCTCGGGGTTCTCGGCCAACTGGGTGTTACTCAGTTGCAGCAGCACCACGTCCCAGTCGCGGTCGGGGTGGCGTTCCTCGATCTCCACATAGCCCACGCCCAAGCGCTGCAGAATGCGCTTCATGCCGGCGACGCTGCCGGCGTCCACAGCGTTGATGAAGGCGTGCTTCACCCGCAGGCGATACAGGGCCTCGGGCTCGCCCTTGAAGCGCGTGATGTCGCGCTGCCATGCCAGCAGATCTAGGATGGTGACGTGGCAGGTGTCGGCGTCTATCTGCAGCAGCGGCCAGCGCAGCCAGCCTTCCACCTTTGTCCACCAGGCCTGTGCGGCAGCCTTGAGCTTTGCCAGCTCGGGGCCGTCCAGCCAGAAGGGCAGCCCGAGCTTAATCATGTTGCACGACCTGCAAACTCTTGATGCGGGGGATGGCCAGCTCCGACACGATGTCGGCGTTCCGGAAGCGCAGCGACTCGATGCCTGGGAACTGTTGGTGCAGTTCCTCGCCCAGGCGGCTGAAGGAAAAGCGCGATTGCGGATAGGTCAGGGTTGGCTGGTAGTCGGTGGTGGTGCTCTCGCGGAATGCGGCGCGCACGAACAGCGCGATGTTCGCCAGCAGGCTCTGGCGTTGTTCGGTGGTCAGCGTCGAACGGGGCCAGACGTCCAGCTGGATGGCGTGCAGAGTCTCCGGCATCTCCATCACCAGCAGGTCATCACCATGGCCATGGTTGCCCTGATCGCGGATGTGGGCGTTGATCTGCTCCAGGTAGGTGGCTGCCGGCACGTCCGCCTCGAACAGCACATAGGCATTGGCGCTGCCAGGGCCACGCGGCGCACCGTGCAGAAAGTAAACGCCATCGGGGCGCACCCCAGGGAAAGCCGAAATCAATGCGCGGTAGACGGCATCGGTGTGCCACTGGTTGACCGCCGAAAACTGGTTGCGCACGCGCAGGCGCAGCTCGTCGTCGGGCTCAGGATCCGCGCCGGGAGAGGCCAGCCAGCCGTTGGCGTTCACCACCTGGACGATGCCCGGTACGGGTTCCGGCAGGATGGCGTAGTAGCCCGGCGCCAGGTTGAAACCGGCGCCGGTATCCACCGCCTCGGCCGGGATTTCCAGTTGCATCACGCCGTCGGTGAACATGCCATCGGCGGTAGTCACCAACTGGTAGATGTGCCCGTTGATCGAAGCGGACTGCACCACTGTGCCGGCGGGCACCTCCAGGGCGCCGCCGGCCGCCAGGCGGGTGAACAGCAGCAGGCCCTTGGCCTTGGTTGCGCCCTTGCGCTCCACGTTCACGGCCCAGGCCAGCATGTCCAGCCAGGCGCCGGAGGCGGTCTTCACAAAGAAGTTCGGCAGCACGGTGCCGCTGATGAAAGTGATCAGCCACAGCACGGGCTTGGTCACCAGGGCGGTGACGATCCGCCAGAACGGCGAATAGGCGCTGGTGTTGCTCAGCGCACTGCCCTGGGCCGCCACTTCACTTTCCCAGGCCTGGCGCAGCCCTTGCTCGGTGGTCGGAATGCCGGCGTCATGGAGCGCCTGCTTGAAATCTACGGTCACAGGGTCACCTCAATCACTCCAAATTCAACGGTGCGCGCGGTCACCAGGTACTGACCGGCGTCCACTTCGCGGATCTTCGCGGTGCCCGGTACCAGGCGTTCGTCGGCCTCCACCAGCAGCTCCAACTGCTGGATGCAGTCGCGCTGCCGAAGGCGGTCACGCTCGGCCACCAGGGTCACCAGCAGACCGCTCTCGCGGATCATGTGGGCGATGTCCTGGGCGATGCTCGCGCGGTCATCCACCAGCCGCGGCTGGCGAGACGGGTCCAGCGCCAGGTCGTTGCCCTGGATCAGCAGATCGATGTAGAGGCTCATCCGGCCGCCATCCCCAGCATGTTTTCCAGTTCCAGCGAGGTCATGGCCTTGCCGGTGTGGATCTCCACTTTTTCCACATGGGTGCCTTTGTTTTGGGTGGTGGTGTTTTGGATGCTGGTCAGCAGCCCACCGGGCGGCACCGATGCCGGACGAGATGGCGATAGGCTAGGGATAGCTGCCCGAATCGTTTGCTGGGCTTTCTGCGCGGCGTTGGCTTGGTCCACCGTGGCTATGGCCTGTTCAGCACCGGCCGGCTCGGCAAACCGCGCCACTGTTGGAACCTCGGGGACTATCGGGGCTGTTGGGCTTTCGAGGGTTTCGACGCTCCGGATCATTTGAGTGGCTTCCGGGACTTCTGGAACCTTCGGCAGCTCCGCAAAGCTGGTATCGATCGAAACGCCGGGGATTTTGTTCAGCAGCTCGATCAGGCCTTTCAGCGCCTTGCCCAGCAGCGCGAACGGCGACAGGTTGGTGAAGGCCCACAGCAAGGTGTCCCACACGCTGTTCGCGCCACTGGTCGCGCCCGTCAGTTCAGCGAGCCAGCCCACCACGTTGGCGCCGATGCTCCACAGCTTCTGCAGGGCAGCCCAGCCCAGTTGCAGCACCGCCACCCATATCTTGAACGCCAGCACCACGGGGCTGATGATCGTCAGCAGCGCCTGGAACCACGCGCTGTTGCCGAACTTGGCCTTCAACTGGTCCCACCAGATGATGGCGGCACCCACTGCCACGATCAGCAGGACGATGCCCAGGACCAGCAGCGCGATGGGGCTGATCAGAATCGACAGCACCGACATCACACCGCCCAGCACCGTCAGCAGGCCCGCAGCGGCGACCAGGGCGAGCAGGCCGAGGGTGATGTAGCCCAGCCAGCGCGCGATGTTCGGGAACATGGTCAGCCAGCGCTGGAAGGTGGTCCCCATCTTGGTGATGCGCTGAATCAGCGGCGTCAGCACGGGCATCAGCACCTGGCCCATCACGATGCGCAGGTTCTGCAGCATGGCGGCGAACTGATCGAACGGGTCCACCATGGCCTTGGCCATCTGCTCGGCCTGCTCCATGCCTTTCACCTTGCCCAGCTTGTCCAGGCCACCGCGCAGCCGGTCGGTGTCCTTCATCAGGGTGACGATCAAGCGGGAGGCCTCGCCGCCGAAGGCGCCGGTGATGGCGTCGAGTTTCGCCTGGGTATCCAGGTCCCCGAACTTCCCTTTCAGCTTGTCCAGGATCGACAGCATGGGCAGCAGCCGGCCGTTGCTGTCGGTGAACTTCATGCCGAGCTTTTCCGAAGCCCCGGCGATGTTCTCGAAGAAGGACTTGTACAGCCCGCCCGCCTCGCCGCCTTCTAGGGTGGTGCCGAGCGTGCCCAGGACGGCCATCTGCTCGGCCAGGCTCACCCCGGCCGCCGAAGCGCCAATGCCGGTGGCCTTGAAGGCGTCGTTCAACTGCTGGCCACTGGTGCGGAACAGCTGGACAGCGAGAGCACTCTGCCCGGCCAGCATCTCCACCCACTCGCCTTTGCCCATGGCGTCCGCCTGGGCCTTGTTCAGGCCGTACAGCGTGCCGATGTAGGCGCTGATCGTCTCGCTGTCGGTCTTGGTGGCCTTGGCCAGCACGTTGGAGGCGTTGGTGAACAGGGCCAGCTGCGAGCCGGTCAGATCCTTTACCGCGCCTTCGATGCTGTAGGCGGACTGGACAAAGGCGGTCGCGTTCTCGCCGTAGGCCACGGCGAACTCGAAGGACTTCGCCTGGAGCGAGTCCAGAGCGTCTTCGGCCACACCCAGGGAACGCACCTCGCCCAGTGCGCGGAGCTGGTCCCGCGCGGGCTGCAGGCCTTCCTTGAACGCCACGATGGTGCCGACCACGCCCGCCATGCCGGCGCCCATCTGCACGAAGCCGTTCTTGCCGACCTCGGCCACGTCCTGCAACTGCCTGGCGATGTTGGCGGCCGGGGCCGTCACCTGATCGACCAGGCGCAGGATGAAGTCGAGTTTGGCGCCACGATCAGCCATGGTTCATCTCGCCGCAGTTGGCAGCCAAGTACTTTGGGTTTGTGTATATTTGGGCGCGATGATCCTTTCTTGAGGCCACCTCATGTACGCAATTGCTTTTGACCTCGACACCGAAACGCTCAAACAGGCCTACCCCACTCCGTCTTGGAACAACGCCTACGGCGATATCCGCAAGGTACTGGAGCCACTGGGTTTCAACTGGCAGCAGGGCAGCGTCTACTTCGGTGACGAGAAAATGACGGCGGTCAAATGTGTTCTGGCCGCCCAAGCTGTTAGCCGCCAACTGGAATGGTTCAAAGCCAGCGTGCGTGATATCCGCATGTTGCGGATCGAGGAGATGAATGACCTGGAGCCGGCGCTGTAATACCGCCCGTAGCTCAATGAACCCCGCCCCGCGCGGGGTTTTTTCTACCTTCTCATCAGGGATGAATACCGCATGCCGAAGCTCGAACTGTCGTTCACGATCGATACGCCGTACTTGACCGTCACCGAGTACGCCAAACGCACGGGGCAATCCCCCCGCTCTGTGCGCAGGGAGATTGAGCGAGGGCTTATCCCCATTCGTCCGAAAACACCTGGCTCCAAGGAGGCGGTGCTTATCAACATGGTGAAGCTGTGCGCTCAGGCAGCCGCTGCAGAATAGGCTCTCTGGAATATATGCCAATATTGCGTGGCAATATCCTTGCTTTGCTGACACCCCGCCGCTACGCTCTGCCCCGCGGAGCTCGAAACTCCCATTGATCCCAAACGCGGTGACCCGCCCCGATAGTTGCGGTATTTTTGCGCCTGTATTCTGCCTGTTCTTCAGGTCGGGAGTGCGACGAATACAAGACCTTTCGGGGAAATAAGTCCGGGCCTTCGTTTGGGGCCTTTCGAGCTCCCGGCGCCTAATCGAAATAGGCGCCAACTTCGAAAAAAACCAAACGAGGATTGCCACCATGGCACGCAAAGCAGTCAAGCCCCGCACCACCAAAGCCACCGAAGCACCCGTCAGCCGCCGTACCCCCGCCATCATCTGGGCGATGGATTTAGCCCGTGACACGCGCGGCATCGTGCAATTTCTCGACGACGTGCTGACCACCGACCGCGACCGACTTGAGCTCTCGATGAACTCCATCGACGGTCTGGGCAGCATCCTACGCATCGTCGACGCGAACCTGCTCGGCATTGCCCGGGCCATAGACCCTGAAAGCGATCCTGAGCACCCAGCGCCCGTGCAGTTGGTAACGGTGTAAGCCATCATCGTGTCATCCGAGCCCCGCCTTGTGCGGGGCTTTTCGTCACCCGTTCAGCGCCTTGGCGATGCCGTTGGCCACGGCGATCTCCATGCGGCGCCAGTGTTCGTCCTCCAGCCACTTGGCGGTGCCCAGGTTGTCAGCCGTGGGCGCCGCGCCAGGCAGCCAGCGCTCGACCAGGGCCATCAGTTGGCCCAGGCCGTCCTCGGTCAGGCGCTCGGCGCGGGCGAGGGCTTTTTTACGGTCACTTCAACGTCGGGGGCGTACTCTTCCAGCAGCGCGCCGGCCAGCTTCATGGTGGTCAGCGGATTGACCAGCAGCGGGCGCAGGCTGGCGAGCTGTTCCTGCTTCACGGCGGTGGTCAGCAGGTTGTGCGACGGCGCCACCTTGTTGGTGGCGGTCAGGCCGTTGAAGTACTTGGTGACCAGCTGCGGATCCAGGGTGAAGGTGAATTCCTTCTCGCTGACTTCCAGGGTGATCTCGCGGACCTCGCTCATGTTCTTTTCCTCTGCGGGGGTTGGGTGAAAAGGTGTTGCAGGCGTTGCTCCAGCCGGTCCTCCAGCTTCTCCATCGCCTTGTCGATGTGCTCGGCGCGCACGTAGCGCTCGGCCACTTCGATGCGGAACTCCAGGTGCTCGCGGCGGGCCGCGCTGACCTGCTTGAACAGGTACACCTGGAAGCCCACCACGCCGGTTAACACCAGCTCGGTGAGCATCAGCAGCACGCTGATAGCCATGGCGGACAGCTCCATCAGATGCGCCCCCAGTTGCCCCGGCCGCCAATGCGCACGGCGCACCACATGAGCCAGGCCAGGGCCTTGCCCATGCCTTCCTCCAGCAAGGCCTGATGAAAGACCTGGTCGGCCTCGGCCTTGGTGAAGCGGTGGGTCTGGTGGGTGTAGAGGTAGTCATGCACCACCGCCGGCCGGCGGGCCAGGGCGTGGTCGCGCGGCACGATGCGCCAGGCCAGGCGGGGCACGCTGGCGAGGTCGGTGCGATAGCCCACCGGAACGAGCACCAGGCGGTCGTCGCGGGTGACGTAGGCCAGCGGCTGGATCACCTCCCAGGCGTCATCCACCGGCAGCGAGCGCAGTTCCAGGTCGGACTTAAAGGGCATCGGCGGCGCACTCCACGCGGATCCGGTTCGGGGCGGTGCTGGTGGCGATGGCCTCGCGCAGCACCACGCGGCCGACCTCCGGCGTGTCGCAGTAGCGCTGCACCAGGGTGGCGGCGGTGCTGCCCACCAGGTTCTGGCTGCTGCAGGCGGCGAGCAGCAGGGTGGCGCCCGACAGGGCGAGCGCGAGGGCGACGATCACGGCTTTGGTCATGCTCAGTAGCTCCAGATGGCGGGGGAGGGGAAACGCCCGTCAGCGGACGTGCCCAGGTGCAGGAAGCGCGCGGTGCCCTTCTGGCTCACGCCGATGCGGGTAAAGCCCAGTTCCAGGGCGAGCTGGAGCACGCGCAACGCCTCCGGCCCGCGAATCGCCACGTCCACGGCCTTGCCCGTGCAGTGCTCACCGGGCTGGGCCTTCTTCGCCTCCACCGGGTGCTTCGGGCAGCGGTATGCGCTGGACAGCACCAGAGGCTTGCCGTGGGCCGTGCGCAGGCGCTGCAGCCGGTCCATGAACGCCGGATCCATCTCGGCGCCCGTGCTGCCACAGCGGCCGCATTTGCAGCGCAGTTCAGCCAGCGAGAAGTTCGGCCAGGGGCTGGTCATCGGCGGTGTCCTTTCTCGAAAGTGGATTGGCAGGGCACGCAGCGGGTGATCCCACCCAGCGCGCGGCGTGCGGCGGGGATCTCGTCGCCACAGTCGATGCAGTCGTCCAGGCTGGGACCGGCGGGGCGGTTGCTGGCGAGCTGGGCGGCCAGGGCGCGCGCCAGTTCCAGTTCCTCGCGCGCCACGGCGCGGTCTACCCAGTCCGGCATCAGCGCAGGCCTTCGATCTCGCTGGCGTCGAGGTACGGCACGCCGTTGATGCGGATGAAGTCCGGGCTGGTGACGTCGTAGGGCACCTTGTGGACCGACTTGCTGCCGCCCTTCGGGTCGATGTCCAGCAGGCTGGAGACCTTGAGCTTCAGGCCGAAGGCCTCCACGCGCAGTTCGTCGTCGCCGGCCTTGGCGTAGAACACCGCGTCGAACGGCTCCATGGCGCGGAAGCTGCCGGCGCGCTTGGCGGCCTCGATCAGCAGGCCGAAGTTGGCGCTGTCCAGCTCCAGTTCACCGCTGCCGGACACGTCGCCATCCACATGGCCATCGGGAACGCCACCGGTCTGGGCCACCGCGCTGTTGTCGGTGATGTCCAGGGTGGCCTTCTCGACGTGTACCAGGAGGTCGCCCAGGTTCACGTCGAAGTTCATGCCGCTGATTCGGGCCATGGCTTACTCCTCGTCGCCGCTGGACAGGTCCAGCGCGATGTTTGCGGTCAGGTCTTTGGGGCAGTTGTAGGGGCGCAGGGAGATGTAGGCCTCCACCTTGGTCTTGCTCATCCACACCAGGGTGATGGCGTCGTCCTTCGGCGGCTCGATGTCGCCCGGGAACTGGATGCCGGCGAACAGCACCGAGCGCGACATCTCGCGCAGCGGGCGCATCAGCGCGGACTTGTTGGCCGCCATGCTGTTGGGGGTGTTGTTCAGCTTGCGGTCGGCCACGCGCTGAATCAGCAGGATGCGCACGCGGCGGGCGGCCTTGTCGGTGATCCGCAGGTACTCCACCACCTGAAAGTCGGAGCCGGGGGCGTCCAGCATGTTGCCGTCGCCCCAGTACACGCCGGGGTAGTCCGGGTAGGTCTGCGGCACCGAGAAGCGTGCTCTGTCCAGTTCGGCCAGGATCGCGGACGGCAGCGGGATGCCGTCTTTGTCCACCGGAGTGGTGCCCAGGCCCAGCAGCGCCCCGGTGGCCACGCGCATGGGGCTGTCGGCGATGCTCACGGTCGCATTGGCCAGGCGGCCCGCCAGCACGCCCAGGTCGTTGCCATGCAGTTGCGGCACGACCATCACGCGCGGCGCCAAGAGGTCTGCGGTGATCACACGCTGCTCGGTCAAGTAGGTCGCCCAGTCCTGGACGGCCGTGATGCCCACGGATGCGGCGATGAAGATCACGCGACGGCCATACTGGTTGTTGATCGCCACGGCCTTGTCGTGCATCGCTCTCAGCTCGGCACCGGTTGTGATCGGCTGGGTGACCACCACCATTTCCACCGACACGCCTTCGCGCTGGGCCTTGTCCAGGGCGTCTTGCCAGCTGCCGTCTGCAGCGATGGGGGCGGCCATGCAGGCCCAGCGGTCGCCGCCGTTCAGGCGTGCGGCTGTCACCTGGGTTTTCAGGTCGCTGGCGGGGATGCCCAGCTCGGTGTCCAGATCGCTCTGGGTGTTCAGGGGGATCAGCTTGCCGACGTTCTTGGACGCCGGGCCGATGAACAGAAAATAGCGCTCGATCTCCGTCACCGGGCCTTGACCCAGGTTCAGGTTGTTGACGCTGACTTTGCCTTGAGCCATGCGAGGCCTCGCTATCGGGGTGCGTTGAGGGTTTGCTGCAGCACGGTGCCGGCGATCTCGCGCACGTCCTGCGTATCCGCGCCCAGGACGGCGCGGGCCGGCAGCTCGATCTGCCAGCGGTGTTTCTTGGTTTCGTCGAGCAGCTTGGAAAGAATCAGGCCGGCTCGGCCGTTGGTGAGGTTCGCCTGGATCCAGCCGAGGCTCGGGCGCTTCCAGCGCTTGGCGGCGCGGATCCGGTAGCCGGCTTTCAGCAGGGCGCGGGCCTGGAAGCGGGAGGCCGGTTCGTCGTAGTCGGGCGTCGCGCCGGCACGGCGCATCCGGGCCGCGCTCATGGACTGCGGCCGGCCGTGCTGGTGGTCGCCAGCGATGCTGCCCATCAGGCGGTTGCCCCAGCCCAGGACGGCCTCGTCAGGACTCAGGCTGACCACCTGCAGCGCCTTGGCCAGGCCGCGCATCATCTTTCGCTTGCTGCCGTTCTTCCGGGGCGCGTAGGGCGTGCCGTCGACGTTGCGCTGCTCGCGGATGCGCTTGCGGTTGCCGGTGCGCACGCGCTTGCTGATGGTGTTCAGCAGGCGGCGGCGCTTCGTCGGCGGCAGGGCCAGCGCTGCCAGCAGCTGCTCGGCGCCCAGCAGGCCGCGCACGTCGAAATCAACGGTCGGTATGGCCATCGGTCACCCTCCCGTCGTGGGCAATCCACAGATCAAAGGGCACGAACGCCCAGCGCTTGCCGAAGGCCTCGATCTCGCCATCGGCGTCCTCGGCCAGGTGCTGCGGCTCGATGAACTCCAGCTGCAGCTCCACGTCGGCCAGGTCCGGGTCGAGCTGGTCAACCTCGAACACCGGGGCCGGCAGGGCGTCGTCCTCGCGGTTGGGGTCGTTGCGCTCCAGCCAGGAACCGACCAGCGCCATCAGGCGGCCCGGATGGTCGGCGAAGCGCTCCAGGACGATCACCGCGCGGTAGCGCATATCGCCCATGTGCAGGCCGTTCTCGGTGTGCTTCCAGTACAGCGGCAGGGAGACCTGTTCGGTCCAGCTGTCCAACTGCTCGGCAGCGACCAGGCGGCGCTCGATCAGAAAGGCGGTCAGGGCGCGCAGCTTGATCACAGCAGCACCGCCGTCACACGGCCACGGCCCTGGATCTGGCGCACGGCCTGCTGGCTGTAGGCCAGGAAGGCTTCGTGGGTCTCCGGGGCTTCCTTGGCCAGGTTGGCGGCCTCAGCGCGGCGGTTCACCGTGGCGAACTGCTGCAGCAGGTAGGCCTTGGCGCGGCAGTACACCGCGCGCTTGTAGATGGCCACGTAGAAGCCGCGCTCCGGCAGCAGCAGCGGGTCGGCGCTCGCCACCTGGGTGACGCCGGCCGCCAGCCAGGCCCGTTTGCGCTTGGCCAGGTCGCGGTTCACTTCGCCCATGGCAGCGGTGATGCCATCGGCCAGCAGCTCCACCAGGTACTCCGCCGGCAGGCGGTAGCCCCTCTGGAACTCGGCCACGCCGAGATCCGGCCAGAAACCGTCGTTCTCGATCACCTGTTCCACCAGGGTGGTCGGCTTGCCGGAGAAGCTCATGCTGCCCCCCGGATTGGGGAATATTGCCGGCCAATATCCTTGCGAAAGCCAAAAACAGCCCCTATGCTTCGCCTCCAGGTGCTGAAAACACCTACACCCACCAAGCGTCGCCCCGCCACGAGAGTTGCGGTATTTTTGCGCCCGCGTTTTGCGTGCGTATGCTCTATGTCGGGAGTGCGACGGATACAAGACCCGCAAGGGGAAGAAGTCCGGGCCGCTTGGTGGGCCTTTTCAGCTCCCGGCACCCATCTGCTGAAAACAGATGCGGTGTGAACCCTGAAAGAAATCACCAAGGAGACTGCCACCATGGCACGCAAGACCATCAAAGCCCGCCGCACCAACATCAAAGCCGCCACCCAGGCCGTCGTCAGCCGGCGCACACAGAACATCCTGGATGCGCTGGACATGACCGAAGACACCCGCGACCAGCTCATCATGCTGACCAGCCTGCTACACACCGAGGACGGCGTGCTGATGATGGATGAGCGCGCCGTGCGCGGGCTGATCCGCTGGCTGTCGCTGATCGACGACAACCTGCAATACATCGCCGTACGCATCGACCCGGATTTAGACCCGAGCGATCCATTTGCGGCGTATGCGTCTGCTGCGTAAGCCATCATCAATCCTCAGAGCCCCGCCCAGTGCGGGGCTTTTTCGTTAATAGGGCGGGGTGAATGCCGGTGGTGGTCCTGGCTGCAGGCAGCCGTTACACCAGGGCAGGCCCCGCTGGGGGTGGGTAGACGGTTACTCGGGGGCGTTACCCTGCTCGGCCTTGCGCAGTGCTTTCTCGCAGGCCTCGCGGCGGGTCTTCACGCCGATCTCGGGGTAAAGGGTTTCAGCGCGGGTGAAGTGCTCGATGGCCGGGGCCCACTCGTCGCGCTCCATGGCCAGCACGCCCAGCAGCTTGTGGAAGCGCGCGGGGATCCGCTCGAACAGCTTCCACTCGCCATCCACCAGGGGCAGCAGGTTGGAAACGTAGGGCTCGGGGCTGCGGCCGGCCTTGTGCTCGGCTTCGGCCCAGTCGATCACCTCATCCGCTACAAAGGTCGGGATGTTGCGGTCGAAGGGCAGTTCCTGGCCTTGCGCCATGGCGAAGGTGGCCAGCTCCATTCCCTGCTCGAACTGGGCGGTGTCGAACAGCCACACCAGGACGTACACCAGCACCGGGTTGGGGTAGTTCAGGCCGCTTTCGCGGTAGCGCTGCACGTACTCCAGGTACTTGGGCAGCAGCTCGTCGCGCTTGAGCAGCTGACGCTGCTCGCGGCTGTCGATCCGGCTGATGCGCTCCAGGTCCACGGCAAGCGCCGACTCCATCAGCTTGAGGTGCTTCTGTGCGTTGGCCGGGCTGCTCAGGGCGTTGGCGGCGCTGTAGGGCTGGGCGGCCGGGGCCGAGCTGGCAGGGTCGCTGCCCGCCAGGACGCGGCGCTTGTGGGCCAGGGCGAGGCTCACGGCGCGGCCTCCGGCAGCACTTCGATGTTCTCGGTCAGCGCGAACTTCTCCAGCTGCTCGATCACGTAGCCTTCGTTGCGGCTGTTGTAGTCCTCGACACGGGAGCGCTTCGGGTTGTCGACGGTCTGCTTGCGCCAGCTGGAGTCCTGGAAGTAGATCGACAGGTTGTCGAAGCTGGTGACCAGAATCGCGTTCACCGGAAAGTTCGGCACGCTGTAGGCCGGCAGCCCGCCGTAGGTGGCGATCACCTGGGCCAGCTCGATGCGCTCTTTCTCGGTCGGGGTGTCGCCCTGCTTGGTGTAGAGCTTGGCCTTGTCGGCGGCCAGCAGGTCGCTGCCGATGATCGCCACCAGGTCGCCGTCATCGCGCAGGACTTCATCCACCATCTGCTTGGTGTCATGCACGGCGGCGTCGAGGTTGGCGTAGTCGCCACCCTTGCCGATGGTGACCTTGCCGGCCACCTTGCCCTCGCGCAGGACCTGGGCGGGGATCTGCTCACGGGCTTGCTGCAGCCAGCCCTTGTTCACGTCCTGGAGCTTCGGGTAGGCCTGCGGGTCGGTGTCGGCAGCCGCATGGGTGCCGTGGAAGCCGATCATGATGCGGTCCTGGGCGATACGCTTCTGCACGGCGGCCGAATAGCGGTCGGCAAAGTCGGGGAACTTCGCCCATGCATCGATCTTCGCGTAGGGCAGGCCCACGTCCGAATGGGTGTCCTGCAGCTCGTACTGGGTGTTATCCAGCCCGGATGCATCCTTGGCCTCGCGGTCCTTCACCTTGGTGTTGGTGCGACCCGTGACCGGCCCATTCACGCCGATGAAGACCTTCTCGCCCTTGATCTCGGTGACGGGCACGATGTTGATGCGTTCCAGGAAGTCGGCGCGGGCGGTGATCGCGTCGTTCAGCTCCTGGGCAATGCTGGGCTCCACCGCGAACTGGCGCGTGGGGTTCTCGACGCCGTAGGTCTCGGCGATGTCCGCCTGCAGCTGGGCGTAGCGTTCTGCACCTTGGGTGCTCAGCGGCTGGGCCATGTCAGAACACCTTCTTCTTGGCCGGGGTGACGGCACCGGTGGTGCGCGGCAACTGGCGGGCTTGGGCGGTGTTGAGCAGCTTGGTCATCTGCTGTTCCAGATTCGAGAAGCGCTTTTCCAGGCTCTTTCCTGCCTTCCTGCGACGGCTGAACTCGCGATCTGCTTCGGCCTGCTCGACGATCTCGGTCACGGCCTCCTCGACGCTTTCGACCAGGTCTTCGTTTTCGGTGTCGTCGACTTCCTCGGCGGCCGGTTCGATCACTGCCTGGATACCGGCGGCGACGATCAGCAGCTGCTCGAGGAGGGCCTTCAACGCTTTCGCGGTGGCTTCATCCATTGGTGGGGTGCTCTCGGTTGTGGTTTGCGGGGGAGGGGTGGGCGCGGCCTCGACTGAGAAGCGCTTGAAGAAAGTGGTCAGTGCGTTGATCAGCCCTTTGGTATCGGTGCTGTCGGTGTCGCCGTCGCGCAGCTGGCCCAGCTCGACGGAAGCTGCGAAATAGGTGGCCTTGTGGGTACGGCGGGAGAAGTACAGTTCCTGGGTGCCCAGGCTGGCCGGCTCATCGGTGACGGCCAGGCCGGTGAGGTAGGCCTTGCCGGTGTTGGCGAAGTTCGGCCAGATCTCGATGCTGGTGAACAGCTTCTCGCCCCGGTCGTTGAGCTGCAGCAGCTTGTCGTTGGGCTTGAGCTGGGCTTCGAGGGCAACCTGGCCTTCCTCCAGCTCCGGGTCGTCCTCGACCAGGCGCACGGCGAATACGGTGCCGTGCGAGCCATACCAGCGCTCATGCTCAGCCCAGATCACGGCGGTATAGCGAGACGGCTTGTAGGTCTCTGCGATATCGCGCAGCTCCTGCGGGGTGATCTCGCGGCCGTCCACGGTTGGGCCGCTGACGGCGACGCGCTTCCAGTAGGAGACGAGGGAACGGGGCATGGGCTCAAAGCTCGGTGGCGGTTCAGTTGCCGCCACCATAGGCACCCCGAAAAGCGTGAACAAACGCTTTGCTTTTGCGCTGTAACTATCTGATAGAAATAGGAGTTTATCGGAACGATAGGGCGCGTTTCGGCGCATTTCGCCGCATAGACTGCGGCCCATGCCCTACTCAGCCGAAATCAAGGAAACCGCCAAACGCCTGTACCTGCGCCGCACCAAGCCGCGCGAAATTCAGGCACAGCTCAGCCTGCCGAACGTTCGGATCATCTACTACTGGATCGCCAAAGGCGGCTGGGACGAGATGCTCACGGACGAAGAGCCGCTGACTGCCGTCAGCCGCCGCATCACCCTGCTGCTGGAGAAGCCCGGCAACCTCTCGAAAGACGACCTGAACGAGCTGGACCGCCTCACCGCCGTGCGCGAGCGCCTGCAGAAGCAGGCCGCCAAGCCGTCGCTGCAGCCCCACCCGGAGGCAGCGGCCGAGGCTCAGGGCGAGCGCCAGGGCGACGGGGGAGGGCGGCGCAAGGAACGCGGCAAGCGCCGCGAGAAGCCGGCGAAGAACGACATCAGCGCCCTGACCGAGGTGGACTTCCTAGAGAAGTTCACCAGCAAGATGTTCGGCTACCAGTTGGAGCTGTTCGAGGCGAAGAAGAACCCGCTGACGGCGCGGATCCGCAACGTTCTCAAAAGCCGACAGATCGGCCTGACCTACTACTTCGCCGCCGAAGCCTTCATGGATGCAGTGCTGACCGGGGACAACCAGATGTTCCTGTCCGCCAGCCGCGCCCAGGCCGAGATCTTCCGCAGCTACATCGTCGGCTTCGCGGCCGAGTGGTTCGGTCTGCAGCTCACCGGCAACCCCATCCAGCTGTCGAAAGACGGCAAGCCATGGGCCGAGCTGCGCTTCCTCTCCACCAACAGCAGCACCGCCCAGGGGCACCACGGCCACGTCTACATCGACGAATACTTCTGGATCCGCGACTTCGCCAAGCTGGACGGCCTGGCTGGCGCCATGGCCTCCCACGCGCGGTGGCGCAAGACCTACTTTTCCACACCCAGCGCCGTCACCCACCAGGCCTATCCGTTCTGGACCGGCGAGGAATTCCGCAACAGCAAGCGCGGCAAGAAGCTGGCCAAAGACTGGCCGAGCGAGGCCGCCATCCACCAGGGGGCGCTTTGCCCGGACGGCCAATGGCGCAAGGTGATCACCATCCTGGACGCCCAGGCCGGTGGCTGCACCCTGTTCGACATCGACCGGCTCAGGCTGGAGAACGACGAAGAGCGCTTCGACCAGCTCTACATGTGCAAATTCATCGACAGCACACAGAGCGTCTTCGCCCTGGCGGACCTCGAACGCTGCTACTCCGACCTTGGCCTGTGGACCGACTACGACCCCGACGACGAACGCCCTTACGGCAATGCGCCGGTCTGGCTGGGCTATGACCCCAGCCGCACCCGCGACGATGCGACGTGTGTTGTCGTGGCACCGCCCTTGGAGCCGGGGGCGCGCTTCCGGATCCTGGAGAAGCACAGCTGGCGGGGCCACTCCTTCACGTACCAGGCCGCCCAGGTGAAGAAGCTCTGCGAGCGCTTCAACGTCCAGCACATCGGCATCGACGTGACCGGCGTCGGCTATGGGGTGTTCGACATCGTGCGGGACTTCTTCCCCCGCGCAACGCCCATCCACTACAGCCTGGAAGCGAAGAACGCCCTGGTGCTCAAAGCCCAGGACACGATCCAGGCCGGGCGGATCCAGTGGGACGCCGGCTGGACCGACGTCGCCCAGGCCTTCCTCACCATCAAGCGCGGCACCACGGCCAGCGGCCAGATCACCTACAGCGCATCGCGCACCGATGCCACCGGCCACGCGGATATCGCCTGGGCGGTGATGCACGCGCTGCACCACGAACCCCTCAACACCAACAAGCGGCGGCGCAGCCGCTACTCGACACTCGACCAGGGCAGCCATGGCAAAGCAAAGAAGACAGCACAGCAAGCGGGAACAACAGCGCAGCACCCGGGCGTTCTCGTTCGGAGCGCCGGAGCAGGTGCTGACCGGCAACATAGGCGAGTACCTGGGCGTCTTCCCCAGTCACGACGGCCGGCTGTACGTGCCCCCGGTGTCGCGCACCGGGCTGGCCAAGCTGCTGCGCGCCAACGCGCACCACGGCGCCATCCCGAAGTTCAAGCGCAACCTGCTGTTGCGTGACTTCATCCCGTCGCTGGGCTGCAGCACGCGCACCCTGGGCTGCGGGGTGCTGGACTTCATCGTGTTCGGCGAGGCCTATTTCCTCGGGCTGGAAAACGCCTTCGGGCAGGTGATCGAGCTGCAGCACCTGCCGGCGATCAACATGCGGGTAAAGGTGGATGGCGGCTTCGTCATGCTCCTGCCCAACGGCCAGGAAGTGGAGTTCGACGCCGACGAAGTGGTTCATGTCATGGACTACGACGTGGAGCAGAACATCTACGGCGTGCCCGACTACCTGGGCGGCATGCAGGCGCTGCTGTTGAACGAGGCGGCCACCCTGTTCAGGCGCCGCTACTACAGCAACGGCGCCCACGCGGGCTTCATCTTCTACACCAACGACCCCGACCTGACCGAAGAGGATGAAGAGGAAATGAAGGCGCAGATCGGGGCGAGCAAGGGCGTGGGCAATTTCCGCTCGATGTTCGTGAACATCCCCGGCGGTGCCGAGAAGGCGATTCAGATCATCCCCGTGGGCGACTTCCAGGCGAAGGACGAACTGGAGAAGGTGAAGAACATCACCCGCAACGACGTGATCGCCGCGCACCGGATGAACCCCGCGCTGGCCGGCATCATGCCGGAGAACGTGGGCGGCTTCGGGGATATCGAGAAGATCGACCGGGTGTACACCAACAACGAGATCCGCCCCATCCAGTTGCTCTTCCTGGAGCTGAACCAGGTGCTGCGGCAGGACCGGCGAATAGCGTTCGCGGAAGCGGATGACCACTAGATGTTGTGGCAGAATGGTTCCTGGTTGGGAACCATTCGGGAAGGGGCAATGCGGATCATCTGTAGGGAGTGTCGCGGGAAGGCTCGAATCGCTTCGCGCAATGAGCTATCGGTGGATTTCGTGAATCTGTATTGCCTGTGCCTGGAATGTGGCCATCAGTTCGTTGTGAACCTGTCCTACTCCCACACCACCAGGCCGGGGGCTAAAGCGGTCGACCAGTTGCTGTTCGACCGCTTGCGAGACATGCCCCGGAATCAGCAGCGAGAGCTGTTTGCACAGCTCGGCGCCGCCGTTTCAATCTGACCGTTCGCCGCCTCGTCGAGGTGGCGTAAACGGCACATCCCTAGATCCAGTAGCCCCGCTTTTCCGCGCTCTGAAAGTTCAATGCCCGACGCTGCTAATTCAATGAAAAACGCAAGGTAGTTGCGGCTTTCCTCGAATTTTTCACGCAGTGAATTTAATTCCTTAGCTACGGCGCACATCGTTGCAGCTCCATTTCAGTGTGTGTGAGTGGGGCGAACTTTACTTATAGAAATTTTGTGCGGTCAAGCACTTTTTTTCAGCTTGCTTATTTAATTTCCCATGTTAGGGCGTGAAGTTTGCTCATATCCGATATTGGGGCCTGAAAGCTAGGCTTGGCGGGGCTTGCGGGGTGTTAAGTAAGTGCTTATTTACGTACTTAAGTAATTACGTAGTTACGTAATCCCGAATTCGGTAGTTCGCGAATTCTCGTGTTCGATATAGTGATAGTGCACGTCTGAAAATGTACAAAAGTAAAAAGGCGCAAATGGCCAAAAGTACAAAGGGACAACGGGGGTGCCAGGGTTTTCGCGGAGTTGCGCATTGACCGGTGTTTACTGTTGCAGTGTCGATATAACGATACTGCACCGTACAGCTTGTGCTCGATCACTCATTCTCGACAGCGAGTTATGGCAAGAAAATGGGGCGCCGAAGCGCCCCGTTGAAGTGGTGGGATTGAGCGTCCCAAACCCCAGATTCGGGTTTGGCTGCCGGTCAGCTCGCCAGCTTGTCGGCCTGGATCAGTCGCGATCTGGCGTTGAGCCAGGCGCGCCGGTCGCCGGGCGTGCCGCTGAAAAACACCGCACGACGCCCAGCCTTACTGAACATCAGGTGCAGGTTCCTGGTCTTGGCGACCATCCAGCCTGCTGCCTCGGCGAAGCTCACCAGCCGCTTCACGTCTTCACAGCAGCCGCGCAGGGAACGGTTACGCATCGTCGGCCTCCGGAAGCGAGAAGGTGCAGACGCCGCTGGCTTCGTCTTCCAGTTCCACCAGGTCGGGGTGAAAGCCCAGCTTGGTGGCCAGGTTTTCGGCAGCACGGCGCGCACTCTCGGCGCTGCTGGCGGTGGCCTTCTGGCCTTTGGCGCGGGCCACGTAGCTGCCGGCGCTCAGTCGGGTGGTGATGATCATGCGGATCTCCTTCAGACGGCGCGCAAAGTGGCGGGACGGGGCTTTCTCGGGGCAGTCAGCAGGGTGGCGATCACCCGTGCGTCGGCGGCGCTCAGCTCGCCGCGTTGCTGTGCCTGGGTGGCCAACTGCTCCAGGTGCTCGCGGGAGGCCTGGCTGCGGCTCACCTGGAAGCCGATCAGGGCCTGGCCCAGCAGGTGGATGGCCGGTGTGGTAGCCTTCACGGCGCTACCGCGTGGGTGTTGTGCTTGCATACACGTCTCTCCTAAGTGGTGGTTGGTGCCGGGGGAGTTGCCGCTCCTCCAGCACTTCTCTTTCACGCCACCGGCAGTGCCGTGGCGGTGAATACCGGGCGCATATCGCGCCGAACCTCGAAAATCCCCAGATCGTTACCGTCCACGTCCATCAGGTGAATCAAGGTCACCAGGGACGGCTGTTCGCCTGGGCGGTGTCGCCAGAAGTCGCTGGCGGCCAGCTCGGCCAGATCCGTGGCCGTGGCGTTCTCCAGGTAGATCGAAGGCAAGGGCAGCTCGCCGCTGATGCCGTTCGCGCCGTAGTAAACGATCACGCCCGTACCTCCCTGCCCCACATGGCCACCAGCTCGGCCCAGATGGCCTGCCCGTTCGGCACCCGTTCATGGATCTCCACTTCTGGGCTGTAATCCATCATCAGCACGCGCAGGCAGTCCTCGAACTTGCTCAGGTCAAGGCCGCGCAGCTCGGTCAGGTCGAAGCGGTAGTCCGGGCCGTTGTACAGGCCCAGCAGGAAGCGGCCGACGGCGCGGCCCTGGCCGGTTGGCCGCACGGCTACGGGAATCAGCCGGTTGAGCGCCTGCATCCCGCTGGTGATCACAGCGTGGCGCTGGGCCTGGTAGGCCTGCTGTTTGGCGATCTGATCGCGCAGGTTGAACTCGTTCATGAGTGGCTCCGTTCTCAGTTGCTGGGGGTGGTGTGAAAGGTGGCCAGCAGGCCGACCAGCACCTGGAACACCTCGGCGCCCAGGTCGGTGGCGGTCAGTTGGCCGACGTGCAGGCCGACCTCGGCCTGCAGCCATTCGGCGCGCTGTGGGTTGGCCAGGCAGGCCATGGTCAGCAGCAGGGCGCGTCGTGGTGTGTCCAGGGCTTGCAGGCGCTTGAGCAGCAGTGCGAGGCCGGTGCCGGACACGTCCAGGTCGCGCTGGCCCGGCGGCAGTTCCACCAGCTGCGCGGCGCGCTGCCACCAGCGGGGGAAGTCACGACCGCGTACTGGGTCCAGGGGGCAGCGCTCGGGGGCTTGGGTGATGGCGTTCATCGCTTGCGGTACTCCTGTTTCAGTCGGTTGAGGCGGGCGCGCATGTCGTCGCGCAGGGCCTTGCCGCGCTTGGGGTGATCCAGCCAGTCCACGATGTCCTGGCGCGTCCAGTGGTTGAGAAAGTGGCGGGCCAGGCAGTCGCGGCGGTGGATTTCGGAGGGGCTCAGCTCGGCCATGGCGGTCACCTCGCCGGGCTGCAGAGGGGCGAGAAAAACCAAAACCCCGCGTATGCCCCCGGAACGTCCGGAACATCCGGAACATGCATAGGGGTGAAAGTCTGGAGCCCGCGCCGTTCGGGGCTTTCAGGGTTCTGAAAATGTTCCGGTGCTACCGGAACATTCCGGAACACGATTTTCCCCCGCCCCTCTGAAAGCCGCGTGGCACTAGGCCTGTAGCAGTTTTTGAAATGTTCCGGTTGTGTTGGAAATACCGGAACATGCAGGAACAAACTTGTTCCGGTTGGTTCTGGTTTGTTCCGGTAGTGGTGGAACAGGTTTTTACTTGTAACTACCTGATTCTTATGAGGATTTTTCTTATTAAATCTAATGTTCCGGATGTTCCGGACAGAATGAGGCAGTACGCACAAACTGCTGATACAGCCTGCAGGCCTACCCAGACGGCACTTCATCCCCCGCTCCATCACTCTTTCCCCCGCTTGGCGAACACCCAGCAGTTGAGGGGGCGCTTCTCCAGCTTCGAGCGCACTTTGCGCACCTCGATAAAGCGGTGGGTGGTGCTCAGCGGCAGCACACGGCGCAGGGTCGCGGCGGGGATGACCTCCATGCCGGCCTGGCGGCAGGCCTGCTGGAAGTGCTCCAGGTTGATGGCGATCAGTTCTTTGTCGCTGCTGTGGTTGAGGGTTTCGCGGATCTCTTCGCGGGTGCCGTCGCCGTCCGTGATGGTCACCACGTCTTCGTTCAGGAAGTGATAGATCTGCCAGAACTGGGCGGCGCTGCGGTTCTCGGCGCCGATGCACTGCTGCCGCTCCAGGGCGCAGCCCTCCATGTGCTTGGCCAGGGCCTCGAGGTCGTTGTCCGTCCAGGCGGGGAACAGCGCCTGGGTAGCCTTGGCGGCAGCCATCACCTGGGCATGGCATTGCACGATCCGGCTGTGCTCCACGCCCTTGATGGCCTGAAAGCGCTGTTCGTAGTGGGCGAAGGCTGTGAAGTAGCGTTCCAGCCAGCCGCGTTCGTCGCACAGCACCGCGCGCAGGAAGCCGGCGACGTCTTCCACGTCCATGCCGCGCAGGCGCTGGGCCAGTGGCTTGAGCGCCGGGCTGTGGTGGGCGCGGGTCATGTTTTGGTAGACGATGCGGGTGATGATCGCCTCGTGCCCTTCCACCTTGGCGTTCTGCGAGATGCAGATGCCGCCCCGGAACAGCAGCGCCTCGGTGTCCGCGTTGGTGCTCTTGACCCCGGTCACGCGCAGCTTGGCGTTGTAGTCGAACAGCGGCTTGATGTCCTCCCAGTTGTACTGCACCACCACTTCACGCCCCATGGCGTCGGTGGTGGTCTTGTCGGACTCCAGCAGCACCACCGGCAGGTTGCTGACGGCCGCCATGGCGCGCAGCAGGCCGATGGCTGAAGCGCCGCTGCCGCTGGGCTTGATGCCCTCCTCATTGCGTCGGCCGACCAGCATCCAGAGGAAGCGCAGCAGACTGGACTTACCCGCGCCGGCATCGCCGGTCAGCTCCAGGAACGGCCAGGATGCCTGCGCCGCGCGGATCTGCTGGGCGAACAGCGTGCCCGTCCACCAGGACAACGTGGCCAAGCCGTTGAGGCTGAACACGGCCACGAAGTCGGCGAACCACTCCGGGTCGAAGTCGCCGCCGCGCACCACCGGCAAGCTGCGCACCGAGGTCTTCAGGCCCTCGCCATTCACGTCCAGGTAGCCGTGTTCGTTGTTCATGATCTCTTGCCCTTTGTGGTAGCCGAAGGTCGGGTAGCAGTAGGCGGCGGTGTCGTCGTCGAAGCCGATGTAGGGGAGGGTGCGCACGGTGCGGGCGTCGCGCTGCCACTCCTTGCGGAGCATGGCCAGCACCTTCTCGCCACCGTCGAAGGTGCCGAAGGGGGTCTTCTCGATCAGGGCCTTGGCGAAGTTGCGCGGGTCGTTCACCGAGCTGGGCGGCAGTGCCTCGCGGCAGCTGCGCCGGGCGTTGGGGAACTCGAAGCTGAAGAAGAAGCGCTGCTCGCCGGTGACGGCATCGCGCTCGATGTACTCGAAGCGCGGCAGGCAGTTGGCTACCTCGCTGATGGTGGTGTGCTTGGCGAACTCAGGCTGGTGGCCCTCGATGTCGTCGCCCTCGATGTCTTTCTGCAGCTCGGTCAGGTTCACCCGTGCCGCGTACAGGCAGCTGCCGAACTCCACCAGGAAGAAGCCGGTGCGCTTCTTCAGGTACAGCAGATAGGCCTTCTTCATCGGTGAGGTGGCGCAGAACAGGCGGCCCTGGTAGCAGGCTTCCTGCAGGTAGGCGTCGTCCAGCTGGCCGTCGCGGTACACGTCGTCCCAGTCGCGGCCGGGCTCGCCCAGCGCTACCCAGCCGATTTCCTTCAGCTTGCGCAGCTGGGCCAGGTACTTGGGCACCGCCGCGCGCCCGGCCTTGTCGTTGTCCAGGGCGATGCACCAGGTGATCAGCTTGCCCTTGTTATCCTCGATGATCTGCCAGGGGAAGTTGTTGCAGCTGATGGCCGCGATGGCCTTGTAGCCGGCCAGGTGCAGGGCGATGGCGTGGAAGATCCCTTCCACCACATACACCCGGTCGCCCTTCTCGAAGGTCTGCCCCGGTGGCACCCAGCCCTGGCCCTTGTAGTTCATCTTCCACTTGATGCCGGCCTTGTTGCCGTCGTTGCGGGCGACCGCGCGGGCGTCGATCAGACGTTCCCAGTAGCCATCGCACAGCGGGAAGCGCACGGTGTCCCCCCAGCTTTCATCGGCCAGCTTGCGGCGCGCCTGGGTGTACCAGCCCTGCATCTTGCTGATGTCGAAGCCCCGATTGCGCTGCAGGTAGGCGTCCGCGGTGGCGGTGGGATTGGCCTCGGTGCTGGGGAAGCGCTCGCTCAGGTTCTCGAACAGGTAGCTGTAGCGCTCGCGGGTCTTCTCGGTGTGGCGGCATTCGTTCAGCCGGTTGCAGGCCAGCTGGAAGGGCTGCTTGCGGCTGACGTACAGGGTGCGGTGGCCACAGTTGGGGCAGAGGCCCTTCTGCAGGTAGGTGTCGCCGATGTCCTTGAAGTCCAGCTGCGGGTCGTTCTCCAGGGCCTGGATCACGTCGAGCCGGTAGATGTCCTCGAAGTTCATGCCGACCCCTTAACCCTGGGTGGCGGCAGTGGCGCGTTGCTGGCCGCGCACGCGCTCGGCTTGTTCGGCGGCCTCCATGGCCAGGTGAATCATGTTGATGAAGACGGTGGACTTCTCGCCCTTTCCCTCCTTCGGGCGAATGATGAAGTGACCCTGTTCGATCTCACGGCGGATCGAACGATCAGACAGTCCCGAGCGTCGCGCGAACTCCTGAACAGTCACGTACGGCGTGTCGATGGTGATCTGCATTCTGATAACCTCTCAAGTGATATTGCCTAGCAAAGTATGCGAATACATCCGTAAAGTATCCGTACACATACTTGAAGTCAAGAGGGGAAACCGATGGAGATGGGTCAGAAGCTCAAGGAGGTGCGTTTGGCTGAGCGCCTTACTCAGGGAGAAATATGCGAGCTGGCAGGTATCAGCCTGCCGACCTGGAAGGGTTACGAGTACGGGAAGAGCAAGTCGGTAAGCTCCATCGAGCTGCTGAAAATCACCAAGCATCCGCGTTTCAAAAAGTACGCTCTGTGGTTGGTAACCGATGAAACTGCGCCGGAATGCGGGCAGTTCAGTCCGCTGCAACCATGAACATGGCGGCGAGGTTGAAAGCGATGCGGGCCAGGGAGGGGATTACCCAGGCTCAGCTAAGCGCCGACGTCGGGCTTCCTCTCAGTACCTTGAAAAAGTACGAGGCGAGCCTACGACTGGAGATCAGCTTGGTCTCACTGCAAAAGATCACGTCCCATCGCCGTTACCGGAAGTACGCTCTCTGGCTTTTGACCGGAGAGACCACCTACTCCGGGGAACAGGTCAGCCCTCTGTAATCCGATGTCAATCAAGAAACTGGACAGCGGTGAGTGGTTGGTGGACTGCCGGCCAGAGGGCCGTGCTGGCCCCCGCATTCGGCGGCGGGTGAAGTCGAAGAACGAAGCCATGCACCTGGAGCGCCGCATCATGGGCGATGGTTCCAGGGGCGAGTTCGAGAAGGCGCCGAAGCTGGACGAGCGCCGGCTCAGCCAGTTGATCGACCTCTGGTACAAGCTGCACGGCCAGAATCTCAAGACGGGCGAACAGCGGCTTTCCCTGTTGCTGGCTATGGCCGAGCGCATGGGGGATCCCAAGGCGCACAAGTTCAGCGCGAACCACTTTGCCACCTACCGGGCCGAGCGTGCCGAGGGCAAGCACACCAGGGCGACCCCAGGGCGGGGGCGCAGCAAGGCCGACCACAAGCCCAAGCCGATCAGCGCCAACATGCTGAACCACGAACTGGCCTACCTGCGGGCGGTGTTCAATGAGTTGGAGCGCCTGGGCGAGTGGTCGGGGGACAACCCCCTGGCCAAGGTGCGCGCGCTGAAGTTCGACGAAGCCGAGATGGCTTATCTGTCGGCCGAGCAGATCCAGGATCTGCTGCAGGCGCTCGCAGCAGAGGAATCAGACGCCGCATTGATCGCCGAGGTGTGCCTGGCGACCGGCGCCCGCTGGGGCGAAGCCGAAGCGCTGAAGCCGCGCCAGGTACGCAACCGCCTGATCCACTACAGCAAGACGAAATCCAGCAAGAACCGCACGGTGCCGATCAGCGACGACCTGCAGAAGCGCCTCGACTCCGCACTGCCGTTCCGGCCTGGCTACAACATCTTCCGCAAGGTGGTGGAGCAGATTGGCCTTGAGCTGCCAGACGGCCAACTGACCCACGTCCTGCGCCACACCTTCGCCAGTCACTACATGATGAACGGCGGCGACATCCTGACCCTACAGCGCGTCCTGGGCCACGCCACCCTGGCCATGACGCAGAAGTACGCCCACTTCAGCCCAGGCCACCTGGCTGATGTGGTAAACCTGAATCCAATTACCTTTATCAACGGCAAAGGAAAAGCGACATGAGTGGAAATCGATTTCTGACTGTGGACACGATCGATGACGTTCGGTACTACGTCAACGCTGATTACATAGTCGCGTTTAAGCTAAGTGAGGATGATGACATCGGGGGTATTTTGTATGTCGCCCACGCTAATACCGATGGCGCTCGCCTTCCCCTGACCGTTTCCCGGGAAGAGGCAAATAGCATAGTGACGTATCTGTCCAAGCTGTAATCGCACATCGGTGTGGACGTTTTGTGGCCGTTGCAGCTTTTTGAAGCCAATGGGTAACGCACTATAGATAAGCAAAAGCCGCGCACTGCGCGGCTTTTTGTTTGGTGGGCCCACACGGACTCGAACCGTGGACCAAAGGATTATGAGTCCTCTGCTCTAACCGACTGAGCTATAGGCCCTCAGAAGGCGGGCGGATTATACCGGCGCCTTGTCGGGGGCGCCAACCGTTTGACTGGGGCTGAGGAATTGTCGGGCGAAGACGTCGGCGGGGAGTGGGCGGCTGACGATGTAGCCCTGGATCTGTTCGCAGCCTTCGGCGCGGAGGAAGGCTTCCTGGTCGGCTGTTTCGACGCCTTCGGCAATGATGGTGAGCTGCATGCTGTGGCCGAGGGCGATGATGGCGCGGGCGATGGCGGCGTCTTCCTGTTCGTGGGGGAGGCCGCGGACGAAGGATTTGTCGATCTTGATGATGTCGAGCGGGAGGCGCTTGAGGTAGCTGAGGGAGGAGTAGCCGGTGCCGAAGTCGTCGATGGCCAGTTGCAGGCCGAGGTCCTTGAGGGCGTGGAGGACGGCGAGGGCTTCTTCGGCCTGGCTCATGATGAAGGTTTCGGTGATTTCCAGTTGCAGGCGTTCGGCGGGGATGCCGGCGCTCCTGAGCTGTTGGTCGATGCGCTGGACGATGCCGGGCTGGTGCAGTTGGGCGCCGGCGAGGTTGACGGAGAGGGGGCCGAAGGGGGCGTGCTGGTCCTGCCATTCGCGCATCTGACGGCAGGCTTCGCTGATGACCCAGTCGCCGAGGGTGAGGATGAAGCCGTTCTCTTCGGCGAGGGGGATGAAGCGGTCGGGTGAGATGTCGCCGAAGAGGGGGTGCTGCCAGCGCAGGAGGGCTTCGGCGCCGATGAGGCGGCCGCTGCGCAGGCAGAGCTTGGGTTGGTAGTAGAGGCAGAGTTCGTTGCGTTCGAGTGCGCGGCGCAGTTCGTTCTCCAGGGCCATGCGTTCGGTGGCCTGGAAGGTGAGGTCGCGGGTGTAGAGCTCGAAGCGGTTACGGCCTTTGGATTTGGCCAGGTACATGGCGGCGTCGGCGTTCTTGACGAGGGTGGCGGTGTCGCTGCCGTGTTCGGGGAAGCGGCTGATGCCGATGCTGGCACTGATGAAGAATTCGTGGTCCTGGGTTTGGAAGGGGGCCTGGAAGCAGGCGAGCAGGCCTTCGGCCAGGCGCTGGGCGTCTTCGGGGTGGCGCAGGTGGGGCAGGAGGATGATGAATTCGTCGCCGCCGAGGCGGGCGACGGTGTCGTTGCGGCTGAGCTGGTTGCCGAGGCGGTCGGCGATGCTTTTGAGGAGGACGTCGCCGATGGGGTGGCCGAGGCTGTCGTTGATGTGCTTGAAGCGGTCGAGGTCGAGGAACAGGACGGCGCCTTCGTGGCCTTCGCGCTCGCAGGCGGCGAGGGCTTGGCGCAGGCGGCTCTCGAAGAGGATACGGTTGGGCAGGCCGGTGAGGGGGTCGTGGTGGGCCTGGTAGTCGAGCCGGGCCTGGGCCTGTTTGAGCGGTGAGATGTCGGCGAAGACGCCGACGAAGTGGGTGATCTGGCCCTCGGGGTTGCGGACGGCGTTGATGGTGAGCCATTCGGGGAAGGTTTCGCCGTTCTTGCGGCGGTTCCAGATTTCGCCTTGCCAGTGACCTTCGCGGTTGAGCTGGTCCCACATGCCGGCATAGAAGCTGCGTTCGTGGTGGTTGGAGGCGAGCAGGCGCGGGGTCTGGCCGAGGGCTTCGTGTTGTTCGTAGCCGGTGATGGTGGTGAAGGCGCGGTTGACGGCGATGATGCGCTGCTGGGTGTCGGTGATCATGACGCCTTCGGCGGTGCTTTCGAAGACGGTGGCGGCCTGGAGGAGCTCTTCCTGCATCTTCTGCCGGTCGGTGACGTCGCGGGCGATGGTGAGGATGCAGGCTTCGCCGCCGACGGGCAGGGGCTGCGCGGAGAGTTCGCAGACGCGCAGGCTGCCGTCCTTGCGCCGGATGGGGGCGGTGAAGTCACGCAGGCCGCCTTCTTCGCGAATGGCTTTGACCATGTGGTCGCGGTCGCTGGGCCTTTCCCAGATGCGGAGGTCGAGGGTGGTGCGCTGGGCGGCTTCCTGTAGGTCGTAGCCGGTGATGCGGGTGAAGCCTTCGTTGGCTTCGATGAGACAGCCGTCGGAAAGACGGGTGATGAGGAGGCCGTCGGGGGAGGCGTGGAAGGCGCGGGCGAATTTCTCTTCGGAGAGGCGCAGGCGCTGTTGGGTTTCCTGCAGGACGGTGATGTCGCGCACGACGATGATGAGGGCGGGGATGCCTTCGACTTCGGTGTGCTGTGCGGAGAGGAGGCCGGTGAAGCATCGTCCGTCGCTGCGGCGGAAGGCCATTTCGAGGTTGTGCAGGTTTTCGTGTTGGAGATGCTGGAGCAGGCTGGCGGCGAGGCCAGGGTCGGCCCAGAGGCCGAGCTCGGTGGCGGTGTGGCCGATGGCCTGGGCGGCGCTGATCCCGGTCTGCTGTTCGAAGGTCTGGTTGACTTCGAGCAGGCGGCTGTCGCTCCGTCGGGCGAGGGCGATGACGTCGGGGCAGTGGTGGAAGACGGTGGCGAACTTCTGTTCGGAGAGGCGTAGGGCTTCTTCGGTGTGCTTGGCTTCGGTGATGTCGATCATGAGGCCGCGGATGACGGGGACGTGGCCGTGGTGGATGAGGGTGACGATGTCGCGAATCCAGAGGATGCGGCCGTCAGCGGCGAGCATGCGGTAGTCGAAGCTGTGGTCGCGGCCGGCCTGGGTTTCTTCCCGGCAGAAGTGCTGGGCGTGTTTGGCGTCTTCGGGGTGGAGGGTGCGCTGCCAGAAGCCGGGCTCTTTCCATTCGTCGAGGGGGTAGCCGAGCAGGCGTTCGGCGTGGGGTGAGACGTAGGTGAAGCAGTAGTTGTCGAGGCTCATTTCCCAGGCGATGGCGTTGAGGCTTTCGACGAGGCCGCGGTAGTGCTGTTCGCTGTTGCGGATTTCTTCTTCGAGCAGGGCGCGGCGGCTCATTTCGCCACGCAGGCGGCGGTTGATGCGCAGGACGAAGACGAGGACGAGCAAGGCGCCGAGCAGGGCGGGGATGACGTAGATGAGCTGGTCGGTCCAGACGGGGCGGCGGTCGATGACGCCGCCGACCCAGCGGTCCTGGATGGCGTTCATCTGTTCGGGTGTGAGTTCGGTGAAGAATTTGTCGAGGATGCCGACGAGGATCGGTTCGCTCTTGGGCGTGGCCATGGCGAGCTGGTAGCGGTAGGGCGTTTCGCCGCTGATGAAGAGGCCGTCGAGCTTTAGCTGGCGGAGGCTCCAGACGCTGGAGGCGAGGTCGCTGACGAAGGCGTCGGCCTTGCCGGTGGCGAGGGCCTGGAGGGCGGCGGCGACGGTGGGCGCGGTGAGCAGGTTGAGGTCGGGATTGCGGGTGTGGAGCAGTTCGTGGGGGGCGTAGTTTTCAACGACGACGACCTTGAGGCCGTACAGGTCATCGAGTGTCCTGGGATTGGCGCCATCTTCGCGGGCGAGGATGACGATGGGGAAGTCGAGGTAGGGGCGGGTGAAGTTGAGGTAAGCCTGGCGCTCGGGCGTGGACATGATGCCGGGAAGCAGGTCGACTTCGTTGCGCTTGGCACGTTCGAGGACTTCGCTCCAGTTGCCGGGTTCGATGGGGTCGAGGCGAATGTTGAGGCGGTCCTGGATGAGCCGGGTGTAGTCAGCGGCGAGGCCCTGGTGGCGACCTTGGCTGTCGCGGAATTCGAAGGGGGGCCAGGAGGCGTCGACGCCTATGCGCAGCGTCGGGTGGGCCTGGAGCCAGTCCTGTTCTTCCTGCGTGAGGGTGAGCGCTCCTGCGCTGGGCATCCAGAGTGACAGGCACAACACGAGGATGGCAGACAGGCGCGCCATGACAGTCCTGTTCCAAAGGGGATACAGGCCAGAGTGTAGTCGTGGAAGTTGAGGCTTTGGTAGTGGAAAGAAAAACCCCCGGGCGGGCCGGGGGTCTTGTCTTTTACTCGTCGAGGAAGGAGCGCAGATGCTCGCTTCGGGACGGGTGGCGCAGCTTGCGCAGCGCCTTGGCTTCGATCTGGCGGATACGTTCGCGGGTGACGTCGAACTGCTTGCCCACTTCCTCGAGGGTGTGGTCGGTGTTCATGTCGATGCCGAAACGCATGCGCAGGACCTTGGCTTCACGGGCGGTGAGGCCGGCGAGGACTTCGCGAGTGGCTTCCTTGAGGCTTTCGACCGTGGCGACGTCGATCGGGGACTGCATGGTGCTGTCCTCGATGAAGTCACCCAGGTGCGAATCTTCGTCGTCACCAATCGGGGTTTCCATGGAGATCGGCTCTTTGGCGATCTTCAGGACCTTGCGAATCTTGTCCTCGGGCATCTCCATGCGTTCGCCGAGTTCTTCCGGGGTGGGCTCACGGCCCATTTCCTGAAGCATCTGGCGGGAGATGCGGTTGAGCTTGTTGATGGTCTCGATCATGTGCACCGGGATACGGATGGTGCGGGCCTGGTCGGCGATCGAGCGGGTGATCGCCTGGCGGATCCACCAGGTGGCGTAGGTCGAGAACTTGTAGCCGCGGCGGTATTCGAACTTGTCGACGGCCTTCATCAGGCCGATGTTGCCTTCCTGGATCAGGTCGAGGAACTGCAGGCCACGGTTGGTGTACTTCTTGGCGATGGAGATGACGAGACGCAGGTTGGCCTCGACCATCTCCTTCTTTGCACGGCGGGCCTTGGCTTCGCCGATGGACATGCGACGGTTGACGTCCTTGATCTCGGCGACCTTGAGGTCGACTTCCTTCTCGAGGTCCACGAGCTTCTGCTGGTTGCGCTTGATGTCATCCAGCAGCTTGCCGATGGCTTCGGCGTACTTGGCCTTGCCCTTGGCGATGTCTTCGGCCCAGGTCAGGTCGACTTCGTTGCCGGGGAACAGGCGCAGGAAGTCGGCACGCGGCATGCGGGCGTCACGGACGCACAGTTGCATGATGGCGCGTTCCTGGCCGCGGACACGGTCCAGGGCGCCACGGACGCGCTCGACCAGTGCGTCGAACTGCTTGGGCACGAGCTTGATCGGCATGAACAGTTCGGCGAGGGCTTGCAGCTCCTCGGTGGCCTGCTTGCTGCCACGGCCGTGCTTCTTGAGGGCCTTGCGGGCCTTCTCGAGCTGGTCGGATACCGCGGTGAAGCGGCGCAGGGCCTCTTCCGGGTCCGGACCGCCGTCGCCTTCTTCCTCGGCGTCGTCGGATTCGCTTTCTTCGTCTTCTTCGTCGTCATCCTTGGCTTTGGCGGCCTTGTCGTTTTTCAGTTCGACAGGCTCGACTTCCTCGGCCGGCAGGCTGCCGTCGTCGGGGTCGATGTAGCCACTGAGGACGTCGGAGAGGCGGCCACCTTCGGTGGTGACGCGCTGGTATTCGGCGAGGATGCTGTCCACGGCGCCCGGGAAGTGGGCGATGGCGCTCATCACTTCGCGGATGCCTTCCTCGATGCGCTTGGCGATTTCGATCTCGCCTTCGCGGGTGAGCAGCTCGACCGTGCCCATTTCGCGCATGTACATGCGGACCGGGTCGGTGGTGCGGCCGATGTCGGTCTCCACCGCGGCGAGAGCGGCTGCGGCTTCTTCCGCTGCGGCTTCGTCGGTGTCGGCTTCGGCCAGCAACAGGGCATCCGCATCCGGAGCACTCTCGAATACGTTGATCCCCATGTCATTGATCATGCGGATGATGTCTTCCACCTGTTCCGGATCGGAAATATCCTCCGGCAGGTGGTCGTTGACCTCCGCGTAAGTCAGGTAACCCTGCTCACGACCACGGGCGATCAACTCTTTGAGGCGAGACTGCTGTTGCGCTTTTCCGGACATAACACCCTATCCACTGAAGGTCTTGGCGGGCTGAAAACAAGCCGAGGATTATACCAGAACCGGGGCCTCACGCGCCAGTTGGGCGGGAGGGGGCTGAGGATGGACTACGGCTGAGAAGGTCACGCAGTTGGTCTTTCTCTTCTGCGCTGAGTTCGCTTTGCTTGGCTTTGCGTAGCAATTGCTCAAGGCTGCGCTCGCGTTGGCGGGCCGACAACCTAGTTATAGTGTCGAAAAACTGTTGTTCAAGGTTGTCGCTGGAAATCAGCCATTCCTTTTCCGCCAGTGCCTGCAGCAGGCGGCCCTGCTCGGTGCCGTGCCAGCGGGCGATCAGTTGCAGGGAGCGCAGCTGGGGGTTTTTCTGTACGGCTTCCAGCAGCGACACCATGAGCTGGGCGTAGCTGTCGTCTTCTGCGGCGAAGTGGCTGGCATTCTCTACTTTCTGCGCGAGTTGCGGGTGGTGCAGCAGCGTGCGCAGCGCGGTCAGCGTGGGGGATTCGACATGCACTTCGGTGCGCGGTGGGCGGCGCGGTTCGCCCTTGCGATCCCACTTGCGGCCATCCTTCTTCCAGCCGTCCTTTTTCCACTCGCGCTTCGGTTGGGCGACGGGTGGTTCGTAGCTCATCTCCCGCATGGAGTCGCCATACGCGTCGTAGGCGGGGGCGGCTTCGTAGGCGTAATCCTCCGTGTACGGCATGTGTTCGCTGACGGGGGCTGCCTGTGCCATCTGGCCGATTGCGTCGCCGCTGAGACCCGTGATCTCGGCCAATCGCTGGCGCATCAGGGTACGCAGGTTGGCGCCGGGCACTTTTTCGATCAGCGGTGAGGCGAGTGTCACCAGGTGCGCCTTGCCTTCCAGGGAGCGCGAGTCTGCCTCTTCCTGCAGTTGGTGGAAGAAGTAGTCCGCCAGTGAGTGGGCGTGTTGGGTGATGCGGGCGCGGAAGGCGTCGGTGCCTTCAGTTCGGACCAGGCTGTCCGGGTCTTCGCCTTCCGGGAGGAACAGGAAGCGCGCGCGGCGCCCGTCTTCCAGGCTCGGCAGGGTGGCTTCCAGAGCGCGCCAGGCGGCCTTGCGCCCGGCCTGGTCGCCATCGAAGCAGAACAGGATGCTGGGTACGAGGCGGAACAGGCGGCGGACGTGCTCTTCGCTGGTGGACGTGCCAAGGGTGGCCACGGCGTTGCGCAAGCCCTGTTGGGCGAGGGCGATCACGTCCATGTAGCCCTCGACGACCATGATCTCGTCGAGGTTGCGGTTGCTCTTGCGCGCTTCGTAGAGCCCGTAGAGTTCCTGCCCCTTGTGGAAGACGGGTGTTTCCGGCGAGTTGAGGTACTTGGGCTTGTCATCCTCCAGTACTCGGCCGCCGAAGGCGATGATGCGTCCGCGGCTGTCGCGGATGGGGAACATGACCCGGTCGCGGAAGCGGTCGTAGCGCTTGCCGGTCTCGCTGTTCTCGATCAGCAGGCCGGCGTCGATCATGTGCTTCTGCTGCAGAGCATCGGCGCCCATGTGCTTGAGCAGGTTGTCCCAGCCGGGGGGGGCGAAGCCCAGACCGAAGTCGCGGGCGATCTCGCCGGAGAGGCCGCGCCCCTTGAGGTACTCGACGGCCGCCTTGCGGGTCGGGTGGTTTTTCAGAGCGCTCCGGTAGTAGTCGGAGGCCGCGTTGAGCAGGGCGTACAGCGGGGAATCGGTCGGCTGGCGCGGGCGATTGCTGCGACTGCCTTCCTCGCGCGGCACTTCCATGCCGGCCTTGCGGGCCAGCTCTTCGACAGCCTGGGGAAAGTCCAGGTTGTCGTGATCCATGATGAAGCCCAGCGCGTTGCCGCCGGCGCCGCAGCCGAAGCAGTAGTAGAACTGCTTGTCGGGGCTGACGCTGAAGGAGGGGCTCTTCTCGTTGTGGAACGGACAGAGGGCGCTGTAGTTCTTTCCGGCCTTTTTTAGCTGGATGCGCGATGCCACCACCTCGACGATGTCGGTGCGGTTCAGCAGGTCATCGATGAATCCTTGCGGGATCAGGCCGGCCATAGGGTGCTCAGGAGACGAAAAGGCTCAAAGCATAGGCCCTTGTCGCAATCACTGCGACGTCGGGTGGACCCGGGCTGTAAAAACAAAAACTCCGATCTTCGCAAGACGAAGCGGAGTGGATTGCGGTGCCCCATTAATGCACTCGCCCGGCCGAGGCCGGGCGATGCTTGAGCGTGCGGCGAAGCCTGTTAACTCAGTACAGGCGCTCGCGGCGACGCTGTTCGCGCTGCACTTTCTTGGCGTGGCGCTTAACGGCGGCAGCGGCTTTGCGCTTACGCTCGGCAGTGGGCTTCTCGTAGAACTCACGGCTGCGGACTTCGGCCAGTACACCGGCTTTCTCGCAGGAGCGCTTGAAGCGACGCAGGGCTACGTCGAAGGGTTCGTTCTCTTTAACTTTGACGGCTGGCATCCAGGTCGTACCTTCACTAATTACCGGGGGTGAACGTGCTCCTGGCTTAGAGTGCGGGAGAACGTCGGTTTTCAAGGGTTGCGGATATTAACCCCTTGCCCCCTGGAATGCAAAGCCTTCAGTCGAAAAGCGCTGGCCGGGGAGGGGGGCGACGATTATGATGCGCGCCTTCTTCATTGGCTAGTCCTTCAAGGTTCGATCCTCATGCTGGTGCTGGGTCTGGAGACCTCTTGCGACGAGACCGGCGTCGCTCTTTACGACAGTGAGCAGGGCCTGCTGGCCGATGCGCTGTTCAGTCAGATCGATCTCCATCGCGTTTACGGTGGCGTGGTGCCGGAGCTTGCCTCCCGCGACCACGTGAAGCGCATGCTGCCGCTGATTCGCGAGGTGTTGGCGACGGCCGGCCGCAGTCCGCAGGACATCGATGGCATTGCCTACACCTCCGGCCCCGGTCTGGTGGGGGCTCTGCTGGTTGGCGCATCCTGCGCCCAGGCCCTGGCGTTCGCCTGGGGCGTGCCGGCGCTGGGCGTCCACCACATGGAAGGGCACCTGCTGGCCCCGATGCTGGAGGAGCAGCCTCCCGCCTTTCCTTTTATTGCGTTGCTGGTTTCCGGCGGGCATACCCAACTGGTGCGGGTGGATGGTATTGGCCGCTACCAGGTGCTCGGCGAGTCGGTGGACGACGCAGCCGGTGAGGCGTTCGACAAGACCGCCAAACTCATCGGTCTGGGCTACCCGGGCGGCCCCGAGATCGCCCGACTGGCGCAGTCCGGCACGCCGGGGCGTTTCACCTTTCCCCGGCCGATGACCGATCGGCCCGGGCTGGATTTCAGCTTCAGCGGCCTCAAGACCTTCGCACTGAACACCTGGCAGCAGTGCCGCGACGCGGGTGATGCCGGCGAGCAGACGCGCTGCGACATCGCGTTGGCCTTCCAGCAGGCGGTGGTCGAGACGCTGGTGATCAAGTGCAAGCGTGCGCTCAAGCAGTCCGGCCTCAAGCGCCTGGTCATCGCCGGTGGCGTCAGCGCCAACCAATCCCTGCGCGAGTCACTCGGGGCGATGCTGGGTGAACTGGGCGGCGAGGTCTTCTATGCTCGCCCGCGCTTCTGCACCGATAACGGCGCGATGATCGCCTATGCCGGTTGCCAGCGGCTGCTGGGTGGTCAGAAGGATGGCCCGGCCATTGGCGTGCAGGCACGTTGGCCGATGGAGAGTCTCCCGGCCATCTGAGGCCGGGCTGCCCGGAGGCTTCCGGGCATCCACTCCGATTTTCAGAAATGTCGTTCGCGTCCTGCGAAAAGGTCGCGTAGATTGCCCCGGTGCCGCCAGACGATGAGCCCGCACAGCGCGGACATCGGCAGCAGTGCCGCCGGCTGCTGCCAGGCCAGCAGGGGCAGGGTGAGCGGCGTGGCGATGAGTGAGGCGAGCGAGCTGGTGCGGGTCAGGTAGAAGGTCAGTACCCACGCCGACAGTGCCAGCAGTGCCGCCGGCGGGTAGAGCCCCAGGAGCATGCCGGCGGCGGTGGCGACGCCTTTGCCGCCACGGAAGTTGAAGTACAGCGGGTAGAGATGCCCAAGCACGGCAGTCAGGCCGATCCAGGCCTGCTCCTGCAGGTCGAGGCCAAGCAGGCGGGCGACCAGTATGGGCAGCAGCCCTTTGAGCAGGTCGCCCAGCAGGGTAAGGATGGCGAGGCGCTTGCCGGCCACCCGCAGCATGTTGGTGGCCCCGGGGTTGCCCGAGCCTTCGGCGCGTGGGTCGGCAGTGCCGAACACGCGACTGAGCAGGATGGCGAATGACAGCGAGCCGAGCAGGTAGGCGAGGATCGCCAGCAGCCAGAACATTGGTATCCATTCCAGGGCGAGGAAGCCCTGATTCTAGCGGGGCAACACTGACGTGGACACGGTTTTCATCGAAGGCTTGGAAGTCGATACCGTTATCGGGGCGTATGACTGGGAGCGCAGTATCCGGCAGTGCCTGCGCCTGGACCTCAGCATGGCTTGGGACAACCGCCCTGCTGCCGAAGGCGACGATCTGAGCAAGGCGCTCGATTACGCCGCTGTTTCCCAGCGCATCCAGGCTTTCGCTGCCGAGGCGACTTTCGAATTGGTGGAAACCTTTGCCGAGCGTCTGGTGGCGCTGCTGATGAGCGAGTTCGGCATTCCGTGGATCCGCCTGCGGCTGCACAAGCCCGGCGCGGTGCCCGCTGCCAGCAGTGTTGGCGTGGAGATCGAACGCGGATGCCGCTGACCACGATCTACCTGGGCCTGGGCAGCAACATCGACCGGGAGCACCATCTCGTGGCGGGGCTCGAAGCCCTTTCCGGCTTCCTGCAGGACATGCGCTGCTCGCCGGTTTTCGAGAGCCTGCCGGTGGGGATTCGCAGTGGGAATTTCTTCAATTTGGTGGTCGAGGCCCGCACCGATCTGCCGTTGCATGACCTGGATCGCCGGCTCAAGGAGATCGAGGCGGACAACGGCCGCTATGCGCCTGGACGCAAGGGGTTGCCCCTGGACATCGACGTGCTGCTGTACGGCGATCTGGTGGGTGACTTCGATGGCCTGGTGCTGCCGCGGGCGGAAGTCCTGAAGAATGCTTTTGTGCTCTGGCCCCTGGCGCTGCTGGCGCCGGAACTGTCACACCCCGGCGTGCAGCGCCCGTTTGCCGACCTCTGGCTGGAGGCGTCCATCGACCAGGCGCTGTGGCCTGCCCCCTTCCGTTGGCGAGGCCTGGCCTTGACGCCGGGCGAGCTGCTCCAGGGCTACCCGGCGCCTGCCTGACCCTCAGTCCGCGACGACGATGATCACCACCCTGCGGTTCTCCTTGCGGCCTGCCGAGGTGGCGTTGTCGGCGATTGGGCGGGTCTGCCCCATGCCTCGTAGCTGGATGGCGTGCTTCTGCATGCCGTTTTCCTCCATCACCGCCCCCACGCTGCCAGCCCGGCGCTCGGAGAGTTGCCGGTTGTAGTCCGGCGCGCCGTAGTTGTCTGTGTGGCCTTCGAGGATCACGCCGGTGATGCCCACTTTCAGCAGAGAGCGGGTGATGTCCGCGATGGTCTGGCGGCTGGTGTCGGAGATGCGCTCCGAGTTGTTGTCGAACAGCACCTTGCCAGAGAGGCCGAAGGCCCAGCCCTCGTCCGTCAGCTTGAAGCCCTTGGCCTTGAGCATGGCCACCTGCTCTTCGCTCAGGCCTTGCTGGGGTGGTGCACTCTGGCACCCGGTTATCCACAGGAAGGCGATCAGCAGCCAGGTTAGGTGGAGGCTCGGGTGGATTTTCATGGTGGTTCTCCTGAACAGCGGGGGTGAAAGACAGCGTTAACGCAGAGAGGCGGCCTGCCGACCGCTCTGGTTCCTCTTGGCTCTGTACATGGCGGTGTCCGCCTGCTGGAGCAGTTCGTCGAGGGAGCTGGCGTCTTGGGGATAGATGGCGATACCGATGCTGAGCGAGGCGACGATCTCGCCGCTGCCTGGCAGGGGAATGGGGGGCAGCATGCTGGCGAGGATCTTGTCGGCGATGTGCTGGGCGTCTTCGAGGTCATGCAGCGGTGAGAGCAGTACAGCGAACTCGTCCCCGCCCAAGCGGGCCACGAGGTCCTCCTCGCGCAATTGGCTGCGCAGGCGTTCGGCGATGCTGATCAGGACCTGGTCGCCTGCTCCGTGCCCCAGTTCGTCGTTGATGGCCTTGAAGCGGTTGCAGTCGAGGAACAGGAGGGCAAAGCGCCCGCCAGTCAGTTTGGCCTGTCGCATGGCCCGGGTGAGCGCTGGTTCGAATTGGCTGCGGTTCGGCAGGCCGGTCAGTGGGTCGTGGCTGGCCTGGTGGGCGAGCGAGGCATTCTCGCGTTGCAACTGGTTCTGCCAGGCCTCGATCTCATCCAGTAGTTGGTTGAAGTCCTCCCCCAATTCATGAAGCTCGGCGATTGGGGACGAGGGCACGCGGCGGGCGAAGGTGCGCTCCCGGGCGATGGTGCGGGCCACGGCCGAGAAAGCCCGCAGCGGTGCCATCAGCTCGCGCTGGGTGCGGCGCGAATAGAGGTTGGCGACCAGGCTGCCGAGGGCCAGGCAAAGCAGGAGTGCAAGCGCTCCATTCCGCAGGAAGCGGCTCAGGTTGCTGCCTTGGCTGCTCAGTTGCAGCTCGCCGACGGTGCGCCCCTGGTACTGGATGGGGTAGCGCAGGGGCTGGTTGAGCAGCAGGTCGGCCAGGCCGCGTTCAAGCCCACTCCAGCCATGGGTGGTGGGGCGTTGCCAGTCCACCAGCAGGGATCGCTGGCCGTCGAGCACGCGTACTTCGGCGAGGTCCTCGGGGGCGGCGATCAGCTCAAGGCTTTCCTGTATGGCCACTGCATCACGGAAGATCACGGCGGCTTCGAGTGTGTAGCCCAGGGAGCGGGCCAGCAGTTGCAATTGGTACTCGGCGTAGTTGCGAAGTGCAAACACGCCCAGCAGGGTCAGTGAGAGTGCGGTCAGGCTCATGGCCAGCAGGATGCCGCGTAGTTGAGTGCGCCACAGCAGTCGGCTGAGGGTGTAGGCGTGAGGGCGGGTGACTTGGCGCCGGCGGTTCATGGCTGAGCCCTGTTGCGACGCCCCAGTTGCAGGACCTGGGGATGGATGCGCAGACCGCTGCGCGCGACGGCATCCAGATTAACCGCGAAGCTGACGTGGGTATTCTCGATATCCAGGCAGAACAGGCTGCCATCACTGCAGGCATCGGCGCTTTCGCTGATGGTCAGCACGGGTTTGTCGGCCAGGCGGCCCAGCAGCCGGCGTCGCGACCCTGGGTCGAGAATGCCGATGTAGAGAGCGTCGCACGTGGTTTCCAGGTCTGCAGAGTCCTGGAGCAGGCGTCGACCGGAAACGGGTATTTCGTAGTCGCGACTCACGCCGGCAAGCAGCCTGTCCGCGTATTGGGTCGGGCCGGTGATGCACAGGGCGATCTGGTCCTTGGGTTGCGGCCAGCGGCTGTAGGCCAGGATGCCTTCTACTACCTGGCGTACCCGCTCGCCACGGACCTCGGCCGGGTTCGGTGTCGGCTCCTGGGCCGTTGCGCTGAGCGCCAGCAGCCCCAGCAGCAGGCCCAGCTGCCAGGGACGAAGGTTCCATGAGAGCACCTGCAGCCTCCAGGGCTCTCGCAATGCGCGAGAGCATTCGCCAAAAATACGGCGCCAACATCCGTTTGATGTCTCAAAAGTCTAGATGGGCCAAATATTTGGCAGCCTATCAAGGACAAGCAAGTGTGGCTACTGGCTAGCAGCGGGCTGGGCTGAACGGTAGGCGGCAAGTGCCGCGATTCGCTCGCGTGACAGCGCTTCGCCGAGCACCGCGCCGCTGAGCCCCTTGGCCATGAGTTCTTTCACGCCGACGGCTCGTGCGGCAGCGGCGGCACCACGCAGGTAAGCGGCCTGGGGATAGTCACGGTCTTCCATGCCGGTGCGGCCTCGGGCGTCCATCTCGCAGGCGGCGATGAATTCGTCGAAGCGCTGCGGACGGCGATAGACATCGAAAGCCTGCATCAGCGTGGCCAGAGTACCTGGACGCAGCTCCTGGGCGCGGTGGGCGTGGGTGTGGTACTCGCCTACCAGCAACGCCAGCTCCTGGCAGTCGCGCGGTGCCTTGCAGCGCTCGTTCACCGCCTTGATCGGTGCCAGGCCCCGTTGCTCGTGCTGGAGGTGGCGCGGCCATTCTTCCGGCGGGGTCAGGCCCTTGCCCAGGTCGTGCAGCAGGCAGGCCCAGCGCACGGTGAGTGGCTGCTGGTGCTCGGCGCACTGACGCAGGACCGCGAGGACGTGAAGGCCGGTGTCGACTTCGGGGTGATGGGCGGGCGGCTGGGGCACGCCGAACAGGGCATCCAGCTCCGGCATCCAGGCCCTCAGGGCACCGCAGTTATGCAGGACCTCGATGAATACATCGGGTCGGGGCTCCATCAGGGCACGTGAGACTTCCTTCCAGGTGCGTTCGGCTGTCAGTGCATCGAGTTCGCCGGATGCGGCGATCTCGCCCATGAGCCTGAGGGTTTCCTCGGCGACGCGGAAACCCAGTGGTGCGTAGCGGGCGGCGAAACGGGCGACCCGCAGGACGCGCAGTGGGTCTTCGGCGAAGGCTGGGGAGACGTGGCGGAGGATGCGTTGTTCCAGGTCGTGCTGGCCACCGTAGGGGTCGATCAGACGGCCGTCGGCGTCCTCGGCGATGGCGTTGACGGTAAGGTCGCGGCGGATCAGATCGTCTTCGAGGGTCACGTCCGGGCTGGCGTAGAAGGTGAAGCCGCCGTAGCCGCGCCCGCTCTTGCGCTCGGTGCGGGCCAGGGCGTACTCCTCGCCGGTATCGGGGTGGAGAAATACCGGGAAGTCGGCACCCACCGGTTTGTAGCCGAGCGCCAGCATCTGTTCGGCGCTTGCCCCCACCACGACCCAGTCGTTTTCAGTGACCGGTCTGCCCAAAAGACGGTCACGTACGGCGCCGCCCACCTTGTATATCTGCATGCTCATTTCCTCCGAGGCTGCGGAGGATAGCAGCCTGGCCGGCCGTGGCGACCGGTATCTGCCGGACCAGCGCCTCGACGGCGGTTTGCAGCAGTTCGGCACTGTCCCAGGCGGGGCTTAGGCCGGTGCTGGCGGTACCCTCCCAGAGCACCTGGCCTGCCAGGTCGGTAATGCGTAGACGCAGGGTGCCGGTGGCGTCGCGCAGGCGGTGGATGGCCTGGTAGGAACCGAGGGGGGCGGGCGGTGCCTCGTCGACACGGAACTCCAGCGGCGCATCCTGCAGGGCCAGCCAGTAGTAGACGCGCAGTTCCGGCTGCTGGCTTTCGTGGTAGCCGCGCTCGGCCAGTTGCTGGCGCAGCAACGGGGCGAGCTGCCGGTAGCGGGCGCGGTAGGGGGCTTCGTCCTGCAGGGCCTGCTCGGGGGCGATGAGTTCGAAGCTGGCGTGTCCGACCAGGGAGGGGCTGGCCGGCTGGGTGACCTGGATGCCGGGGATGTGGCTGGAACAGGTGGCCAGTGCCAGGCACAGCAGCAGGACGAGGAACAGGCGCATCGACGCTCTCCATGGGCGATGGACCGCATGCTCGGGTGCACCCGGGCAGGCGGTCAACCGATCAAATGGGCGGGATGACCAGATCCAGGCGCGGGTACTCGCCGTCCTCGCCCCGTTCACCCTTTGGGGGCATGTGGAAGGTCCCCGTGATGTTGTCGCCGTTGAGTGTTTCCAGGTGGATGTCGAACCCCCACAGGCGGTGCAGGTGGCGCATAACCTCTTCGGTGGATTCGCCGAGCGGTTTGCGATCGTGCTGCTGGTGGCGCAGCGTGAGCGAGCGGTCCCCCCGGCGGTCGACGCTCCAGATCTGCACGTTGGGCTCGCGGTTGCCGAGGTTGTACTGGGCGGCGAGGGTTTCGCGGATGATCCGGTAGCCGGGTTCGTCGTGGATGGCCGGGACCAGCAGTTCGTCCTTCTGGTCGTCGTCGAGGATGCTGAACAGTTTGAAGTCGCGGATCACCTTGGGCGAGAGGAACTGCAGGATGAAGCTCTCGTCCTTGAAGCTCTTCATGGCGAACTTGATGGTGGAGAGCCAGTCGCTGCCGGCGATGTCGGGGAACCAGCGCTTGTCTTCCTCGGTGGGCTCCTCGCAGATGCGGCGGATGTCGCGGTACATGGCGAAGCCCAGGGCGTAGGGGTTGATGCCGCTGTAGTAGGGGCTGTCGAAGCTGGGCTGGTAGACCACGCTGGTGTGGGACTGGAGGAACTCCATCATGAAGCCGTCGGTGACCAGGCCTTCGTCGTACAGGTCATTCATCAGGGTGTAGTGCCAGAAGGTGGCCCAGCCTTCGTTCATCACCTGGGTCTGGCGCTGTGGGTAGAAGTACTGGGCGATCTTGCGCACGATGCGCACGATCTCGCGCTGCCAGGGCTCCAGCAGCGGGGCGTGCTTTTCGATGAAGTAGAGGATGTTCTCCTGGGGTTCGGCCGGGAAGCGGCCCTTGTCCTTGTCGCCGGATTTGCCGTGGCCCTTGGGAATGGTGCGCCAGAGGTCGTTGATCTGCCGTTGCAGGTGCTCTTCGCGTTCCTTCTGCCGGCGCCGCTCCTCTTCGGCGGAGATGGGGTAGGGACGCTTGTAGCGGTCCACACCGTAGTTCATCAGGGCGTGGCAGGAGTCCAGCAGGTTTTCCACGGCATCGATCCCGTGCCGTTCTTCGCACTGGTTGATGTACTGCTTGGCGAATACCAGGTAGTCGATGATCGAGCTGGCGTCAGTCCAGGTGCGGAACAGGTAGTTGCCCTTGAAGAAGCTGTTGTGGCCATAGCAGGCGTGGGCGATCACCAGCGCCTGCATGGTGATGGTGTTCTCTTCCATCAGGTAGGCGATGCAGGGGTCGGAGTTGATCACGATCTCGTAGGCAAGGCCCATCTGGCCGCGGGTGTATGACTTCTCGGTGCTGAGGAAGTGCTTGCCGTAGGACCAGTGGTGGTAGCCCAGGGGCATGCCCACGGAGGCGTAGGCATCCATCATCTGTTCGGCAGTGATGATCTCGATCTGGTTGGGGTAGGTATCGAGTGCATAGCGTTCGGCCAGGCGGCCGATCTCGCGGTCATAGGCACGGATGAGGTCGAAGGTCCACTCCGATCCCGTGGAGATCGGCTGCCTTTTCTTCTCTTTCGCGGTCATGGCGCAGCCCTCAGGTAACCAGCCGGCGCTGGAAGAGTTCGCGGAACACCGGATAGATGTCGGACGCCGATACGATCTGCTGTTGGGCGAATGTGTCGGCGAACGTCTCGCACACCTGCTCATACTCGAACCACAGCGCCTGGTGCTCGCGCGGGGTGATCTCGACGTAGGTGTAGTACTGGACGAACGGCATGATCTGCTTGATCAGGATGTCGCGGCAGATGGGTGAGTCGTCGTTCCAGTTGTCGCCGTCCGAGGCTTGGGCGGCGTAGATGTTCCATTCGTTGACGGGGTAACGCTCGGCCATGATCTCCTGCATCATCTTGAGCGCGCTGGAGACGATGGTGCCGCCGGTTTCGCGGGAGTAGAAGAACTCCTCTTCGTCCACTTCCTTGGCGCTGGTGTGGTGGCGGATGAACACCACTTCGATCTTGTCGTAGTTCCGCTTGAGGAACAGGTACAGGAGGATGAAAAAGCGCTTGGCGATATCCTTGGTCGCCTGGGTCATGGAGCCGGAGACGTCCATCAGGCAGAACATGACGGCCTTGGAGCTGGGATTGGGCTGTTTGACCAGCAGGTTGTACTTGAGGTCGAAGGTGTCGAGGAAGGGCACACGCTCGATGCGGGCGCGCAGCCGGGCGATCTCGGTTTCCAGCTCCTGGATGTCGCCGAAGTTGTCCGGCTCCTCCCGCTTGAGGCGCGCGAGTTCCTCTTTTGCTTCCCGCAGCTTGGCGCGACTGGAGCCGGACAGGGCAATGCGCCGGGCGTGTGCGGAACGCAAGGTACGGACGATGTTGATGCGCGAGGGGTTGCCCTCGTTGCTGATGCCGGCGCGCACGGTCTTGAAGGTATCGGAACCGGTCAGGTGGCGTTTCACCAGGTTGGGCAGTTCGAGGTCTTCGAACATGAAGTCGAGGAACTCTTCCTGGGTGATCTGGAAGACGAATTCGTCCATCCCGTCGCCCTGATTGCTGGCCTTGCCACTGCCGCGTCCGCCGCCTCCGCCCTGGGGACGAGGGATGCGTTCACCGGCGGTGAATTCCTTGTTGCCCGGGTGGACGATGGTCTGTCGGCCGCCACGGCCGTGGTGCAGCACGGGCTCGTCGATGTCGCGACCGGGGATGCTGATCTGCTCGCCGTGCTCCATGTCGGTGATGGAGCGCCGGCTGACGGCCTCCTCCACGGCCTTCTTGATGTGCTCGCGGTAGCGCCGCAGGAACCGCTGGCGGTTCACGGTGCTCTTGTTCTTGCCGTTCAGGCGACGGTCGATCACATAGCTCATAGATGCCCCTCCGGGGCAGCGTCAGGCTGCCAACCGCAGGCTGCGGCGGGGAGCCCCGCGCGCAGTGTGCAGTTGATGACTTGCGGCTGCTGTTATTGCGACTTGCGTACCCGCAGGTACCACTCGGACAGCAGGCGGACCTGCTTCTCGGTGTAGCCGCGCTCGACCATGCGCTTGACGAAGTCGTTGTGCTTTTGCTGCTCCTCTTTGCTGCCTTTGGCGTTGAAGCTGATGACCGGCAGGAGGTCCTCGGTGTTGGAGAACATCTTCTTCTCGATGACCACCCGCAGCTTCTCGTAGCTGAGCCAGCTGGGGTTCTTGCCGTTGTTGTTGGCACGGGCCCGCAGCACGAAGTTGACGATCTCGTTGCGGAAATCCTTCGGGTTGCTGATGCCGGCGGGTTTCTCGATCTTCTCCAGTTCCTCGTTGAGGGCGACGCGGTTGAGGATCTCGCCGGTTTCCGGGTCGCGGTATTCCTGGTCCTGGATCCAGAAGTCCGCGTACAGCACGTAGCGGTCGAAGATGTTCTGGCCGTACTCGCTGTAGGACTCCAGGTAAGCGGTCTGGATTTCCTTGCCGATGAATTCGATGTAGCGCGGTGCCAGGTACTCCTTGATGTAGCGCAGGTAGCGTTCGCGCACTTCGGCGGGGAACTGTTCCTGCTCGATCTGCTGCTCCAGCACGTAGAGCAGGTGCACCGGGTTGGCGGCGATTTCGTGAGGGTCGAAGTTGAAGACCTTGGAGAGGATCTTGAAGGCGAAGCGGGTGGACAGGCCGTTCATGCCTTCGTCGACGCCTGCCGAGTCGCGGTATTCCTGGATCGACTTGGCTTTGGGATCGGTGTCCTTGAGGTTTTCGCCGTCGTAGACGCGCATCTTGGAGTAGATGTTGGAGTTCTCCGGCTCCTTCAGGCGCGAGAGGACGGAGAACTGGGCGAGCATGCGCAGGGTGTCGGGCGCGCAGTGGGCCTTGGCCAGCGAGCTGTTGATGAGCAGCTTGTCGTAGATGCGAATCTCGTCGGTGACGCGCAGGCAATAGGGCACCTTGACGATGTAGATCCGGTCGATGAAGGCCTCGTTGTTCTTGTTGTTGCGGAAGCTGTGCCATTCGGATTCGTTGGAGTGGGCCAGCAGGATGCCGCTGTACGGAATCGCCCCCAGGCCTTCGGTGCTGTTGTAGTTGCCCTCCTGGGTGGCGGTGAGCAACGGGTGCAGGACCTTGATGGGTGCCTTGAACATCTCGACGAATTCCATCAGGCCCTGGTTGGCGCGGCACAGGGCGCCAGAGTAGCTGTAGGCGTCCGCGTCGTTCTGCGGGTACTCCTCCAGCTTGCGGATGTCGACCTTGCCGACGAGGGCGGAGATGTCCTGGTTGTTCTCGTCACCCGGCTCGGTCTTGGCCACGGCAATCTGGTTGAGGATCGAGGGGTAGAGCTTCACCACGCGGAACTGGCTGATGTCGCCGCCGAACTCCTGCAGGCGCTTGGTGGCCCAGGGCGACATGATGCTGGAGAGGTAGCGGCGCGGGATGCCGTAGTCCTCTTCGAGGATCGCGCCATCCTCGGCGGCGTTGAACAGGCCCAGCGGGGACTCGAATACCGGAGAGCCCTTAATGGCGTAGAAGGGCACCTTCTCCATCAATTGCTTGAGCTTCTCGGCCAGGGACGACTTGCCGCCGCCCACCGGGCCCAGGAGGTAGAGGATCTGTTTCTTCTCTTCCAGGCCCTGCGCGGCATGGCGGAAGTACGCGACGATCTGGTCGATGCACTCTTCCATGCCATGGAAGTCGGCAAAGGCCGGATAGCGGCGGATCACTTTGTTGGAGAAGATCCGCGACAGGCGTGGATCGGAAGAGGTATCCAACAGCTCGGGCTCGCCGATCGCCATGAGCATGCGCTCCGCAGCGGTGGCGTATGCGCTCCTGTCCTGTTTGCAGAGGTCCAGGTACTCCTGCAGGGAATACTCTTCCTGGCGAGTGGCTTCGAAGCGCTGTTGGAAGTGGCTGAAAATGCTCATTGCGTCACCTCGCTGGATACGGGAGCCGGCGGGATCGGTCACGCGGGTGGGCAGTCGTCCGACGAGTCGGCCGAAGAGAATCCCCCAGTACACCAAATGGTCGCTGCCGATGGCCCGGAACCGGTGTGCCGGCTCTCCTTTTTTGGATGGCCTGCGCTAAGAGTAGTTCGGAATCGGCGAGGTCAAGGATGACGGAGTGATCACAGCGTGTTGCCGTTCGTCAGGAGAGGGCGCAAGGCTGCGAACGGCGCGGGTTTGCGCCATTCGCAGTTTTTTTACTCTTCGCCACCATGTGCTACGTGGCCGGGATAGGTGGCGCGCCACAGCTCGAAGCCGCCATCAAGGCTGTAGACCTCGGAGAAGCCCTGGCCCACCAGATAGGCGGCGGCGCCCTGGCTGGAATTGCCGTGGTAGCAGGTGACGATCAGTGGTGCGTCGAGGTCGGCCTGGGCGATGAAGTCGGCCAGGGAGTAGTTGTCCAGGTGGCGCGAGCCGCTGATGTGGCCGAGGGCGAAGCTCTGCGGGTCGCGGATGTCGACCACCACGGCGCCTTGTTCGCGCAGGGCTTGGGCCCGCTCCGGCGGGATTCGCTGGAATTCACTCATGTCGGTGCTCCTTGCAGTCGCAGCTGATGCGCTGGCCGTTGTCGATGTTCAGCAGGGTCATGGTGCCGCCCCAGACACAGCCGGTGTCGAGAGCATGCAAGTTGGGTTCGCTGCATTTGCCCTCGAGGGCTGCCCAGTGGCCGAAGATGATCTTCTGTCCGCGGGTCTTGCGAGTCGGGTGGGCGAACCAGGGGCGGTAGCCTGGCGGGGCGGTGTCCACGCCCTCCTTGCTTTTCAGGTCGAGGGTACCGTCCGCCATGCAGAAGCGCATACGGGTGAAGTAGTTGGTGATCACTCGCAGGCGGGTGATGCCATGCAGGTCGCTGTCCCAGCGGGCGGGATCGTTGCCGTACATGCCCTCGAGGAACAGCGGCAGGCGCGTGTCGTCGAGCAGCGCCTCCTCCACCTCGGCAGCCCGTTTGAGGGCCTTGGCCAGCGTCCACATGGGCGGGATGCCGGCGTGCACCATGGCGAGGTCACGGGCCTCGTCGTAGTGGACGAGCTTCTGCCGGCGCAGCCAGTCCAGCAGGTCCCCGGCGTCGGGGGCTTCGATGATTTCCCGCAGGGTGTCGGACTTCTTCAGCCGTTCGACATTGTGAGCCACCGCCAGCAGGTGCAGGTCGTGATTGCCGAGCACGCCGGTGACCGACTCGCGCATGGCAAACAGGAACCGCAGTGTCTCGAGGGATTTCGGGCCACGGTTGACCAGATCGCCCACCAGCCAGAGGCGGTCCCGGGCGGGATCGAAGGCGACCCGGTCGAGCAGGCACTTCAGGGGATCCAGGCAGCCCTGAAGGTCGCCAACGGCATAGGTCGTCATGGCGGGCCTCAGTGCAGTGCGCCGGGTACGGCCAGGCGGAAGGGGGCGATGGGGGCGTCGAAGTGGTGACCATCCTCGGCCAGCATCTGGTAGCTGCCCTGCATGGCGCCCACGCGGGTGGTCATCACTGTGCCGCTGGTGTAGACGTGCTGAGCACCCGGCTCGATCAGCGGCTGTTGCCCGACCACGCCGGCTCCGCGCACTTCCTGCACCTGGCCGTCGCCATCGGTGATGACCCAGTGGCGGGAGATCAGCCGTGCGGCCACATCGCCGCGGTTGGCGATGGTGATGGTGTAGGAGAAGGCGTAGCGGCTGTCGTCCGGTTGCGACTGCTCAGGCAGGTAGCGGGTGGTGACGCTGACGTCGATCTGGTAGCGGGATTCGGACACTGGGTGGGCTCTCTCGCGCGGTGAAAAAAGTCTAGGAGCTCAGGCGGTGCCTGTCCTGGCGGCAAGCTGGTCAGCCAGACGGACGAACGCGGCCAGGTCCAGTTGCTCGGGGCGCAGGCTGCCATCCACTCCGGCGGCTTCGATGGCTTCGGCGTCCAGCAGGGCCTTCAGGGTGTTACGCAAGGTCTTGCGGCGCTGGTTGAAGGCTTCGCGGACGATGCGCTCCAGCAGGCGGTGATCCTTGGCCGGATGCGGCAGGGTCTCGTGGGGGACCAGGCGGACGATGGCGGAGTCCACCTTCGGCGGCGGGTTGAAGGCGCCCGGACCGACGTTGAACAGGTGCTCCACGCGGCAGTGGTACTGGACCATGATCGACAGGCGGCCCCAGTCGCCACCGCCGGGCTCTGCTGCCAGTCGCTCCACCACTTCCTTTTGCAGCATGAAGTGCATGTCACGGATCAGCGGTGCGTTGTCCAGCAGGTGGAAGATCAGCGGGGTGGAAATGTTGTACGGCAGGTTGCCCACGACTCGCAGGGAGCGGGGCTCGGCGCCCAACTGGTGGAAGTCGAACTTCAGGGCATCGCCCTGGTTCAGGCGAAAGCGTGGCTCGGCGCCGAACTTGGCGTTGAGGATCGGGATCAGGTCCAGGTCCAGTTCGATGACGTCGAGTTGCGCGCCACTGCCCAGCAGCCCTTCGGTCAGCGCGCCCTGGCCGGGGCCGATCTCCAGCAGGTGCTCGCCAGGCTTGGCGTGGATCGCACGCAGGATGCGGTGGATGACGCCGGCGTCGTGCAGGAAGTTCTGGCCAAAGCGTTTGCGGGCGCGGTGTTGGTATTCGGACATAGAGAGGCGGCTCCAGGCTTCAAGCTGCAAGCATCAAGCAAGAGCACAAAGCGAAAAAACGAGGTCGCGTAGTTTAAGGCAAAAGCGGCGATCAGGTGCTGCTCGCCGCTGCCCGGTGGCAATCCGGGCAGCGGTCGGTCGGCATCAAGCGGTGCGTTGGCGGCTGGTGGCCATCTGGTAGGCGGTCTCCAGCGCCACCTGCAGGCTGCCACCGTCGATGCGACCGGTGCCGGCGAGGTCCAGGGCGGTGCCATGGTCCACCGAGGTGCGGATGATCGGCAGGCCCAGGGTGACGTTCACGGCGGCACCGAAGCCCTTGTACTTGAGCACGGGCAAGCCCTGGTCGTGGTACATGGCCAGGACAGCGTCGCAGTGCTTCAGGTGCTTGGGGGTGAACAGGGTGTCGGCCGGCAGCGGGCCGACCAGGTCCATGCCCTCGGCGCGCAGGCGCTGCAGGCAGGGCTCGATCACCTCGATCTCTTCCCGTCCCAGGTGACCGCCTTCCCCAGCGTGGGGGTTGAGGCCGCAGACGAGGATGCGCGGCTGGCTCAGGCCGAACTTGTCCACCAGGTCGGCATGGAGGATGCGCGTGACCCGTTCCAGGCGCTCGGTTGTGATAGCGGCGGCGACATCCTTCAGCGGCAGGTGAGTGGTGACCAGGGCGACGCGCAGGCCCCGGGTCGCGAGCATCATCACCACCTGCTGGGTGCGGGTGAGGTCGGCGAGGAACTCGGTGTGGCCGGAGAAGGCGATGCCGGCGTCGTTGATCACGCCCTTGTGCACCGGGGCGGTGATCATGCCGTCGAACAATCCATCCAGGCAGCCCTGGCCGGCGCGGGTGAGCGTCTGCAGGACATAGGCCGCGTTGGCGGTGTCGAGCTGTCCGGCCGTGGCTTCTGCCCCCAAGGGGGTATCCCAGACGTAGAGCGCTCTCGCGGCAGCGGGGACGGTGGGCAATCGCTCGGCTGTGACGTCGATGAGGTTGATATCGACGCCCAAGGTGCGGGCGCGCTGCTCAAGCAGTTGCCGGCTGGCGATGGCAATCAGCGGATGGGGTTGGGCTTCGCGAGAAAGGAGCAGGCACAGGTCGGGACCGATACCGGCAGGCTCGCCGGGGGTGAGGGCAAAACGCAGGGGGGGCATCAGGAGGGCTCCGGCGGGGAACTCGGGCGCTCATTCTAGCGCTGGCGAGTCCTCGCCGGTGAAGCGGGTCAGAGCTTGGTTTCGACGTAGGCTTCGTCGCGGATCTGACGCAGCCAGGCTTGCAGCTCTTCGTCGTACTTGCGGTTGCGCAGGACGTTGATGGCCTGCTGCTCGCGCATCTGGTCGCTGCTGTCCGTGGCGCGACGGCCGAGTACTTCGAGCACGTGCCAGCCGTAGGGGCTCTTGAACGGACGGGAGAGTTTGCCGGCCGGCGTGTTCTCCATCACCTCGCGGAACGCGGGCACCAGAGCATTGGGATCAATCCAGTTGAGGTCGCCACCGTTGAGGGCCGAACCCGGGTCTTCGGAGAAATTCTTCGCCAGTTCGGCAAAGTCTTCCCCGGACTGGATGCGCTCGTAGAGACGCTCGGCCAGACGCTTGGTGTCGGCTTCGCTGCGGATCTCGCTGGGCTTGAGCAGGATGTGACGCACATGCACTTCGTCGCGAACCTGGCTGCTGCCACCACGTTTGTCCAGCAGCTTGAGGATCATGAAGCCGCTCGGAGTGCGTACCGGCTCGGTGACCTCGCCCGGCGACAGGGCGCTGATCATGGCATCGAAGGGCGGGGGCAACTGGGCAGCCTTGCGCCAGCCGATCTCGCCGCCTTCCAGGGCGGTTTCACCGGCAGAGCGGGAGATGGCCAGCTGGGCGAAGTCGGCGCCCTGACGCAGTTGCTGGTAGAGGTCGCGGGCCTGGCGCTCGGCAGCCTGGATGGTGTCCGGGGACGAGCCGTCCGGAACCGGGATCAGGATGTTGGCCAGGTGGAACTCTTCGGACAGCTGCAGCTTGCCCAGGTCGGAGGCCAGGAAGTTCTGCACTTCCTGGTCGGTGACCTGGATGCGCTCGGCCACGCGGCGTTGGCGCACTCGGCTGATGACCATCTCGCGACGGACCTGGTCGCGGGCGTCCTGGTAGGACAGGCCATCACGGGCCAGTGCCGAACGGAACTGATCCACGCTCATGCCATTGCGCTGGGCGATGGATTCGATGGCCTGGTTCAGTTCCTCATCGGTGATGCGGATGCCGGAGCGGTCGCCGATCTGCAGCTGGATGTTCTCGATGATCAGGCGTTCGAGCACTTGTTGCTGCAGGACGTGCTCCGGGGGGAGTGCGGCGCCGCGCTTGGAAATGGTCTGCTGGACCTCGTGGACGCGCTGGTCCAGCTGGCTCTGCATGACCACGTCGTTGTCGACGATCGCCACTACGCGGTCGAGGGTCTGAACCTCGGCCTGCGCACCGGTCCCGAGGAGCAGGGCGCCCAGCATCAGCGGGCGCAGACAATCAGAAAGCTTGGTCTTCACGTTCACGGTAACCTTGGATGCCGGTGTCGAGGAAACTTTCAACCTTGTTGCCCATGATCCCGCCGAGGCCCTTCAGGACGATCTGCAGGAAGATGCCACGGTCGGCTTTTTCGTTCAGGTCGGGCGAAAGGGTGGTTTCGTCGTAGCTGACCCAGTAGCGGTTGATCAGGCGCAGCTTCCAGCAGCAGCTGTCGTACTCGAAGCCACCGAAGGCTTCCAGTGTGCGGTTGCGGTTGTAGTCGTACTGCCAGCGTGCGATGGCGGCCCACTGCGGCACGATCGGCCAGATGACCGAGGCGTCGTGCTGCTGGATCTTGTAGTAGTCCTTGATCACGTTACCGGTGACCGGGTCCTTGTAGTCGCCACCTTCCTGCCAGCGGCCGGTAGTCTGGTTGTAGACCACGGCGTCATTGCGGTAGCGGTAACCGAAGTTGACGACCTTGTTGACTTCGTCTTCCGGCTGGTAGTGGAACATCAGGTTGCCGGAGCGGGTCTGGCCAGCGTCAGGATCCCAGTTGTACTCGGAACTCAGGCGCCAGTCGCGGTTGAAGCGATACAGGTATTCCATCGCGTAGGGCGAGCTGCTGGCCTGGGCGGAGTTGCGCAAGCGGTAGTCGATACCGGGTAGCTGGACCTTGCGGTCTTCGAAATAGAAGGCCTGGCCGATGCTGAAGCGCTGGCGTTCGAAACCGTTGGGCTGGATCCAGCGGTTGGTCACGCCCAGGGAAACCTGGTTGGCATCACCGATGCGGTCACGTCCGGTGAAGCGGTTTTCGCGGAACAGCGAGGCATAGTTGAAGCTGCTTTCGCCGGTGTCGAAGACCGGGATGTCGCTCTGCTTCTCCTCGGGAACGTAGAGGTAGAACAGGCGTGGCTCGAGGGTCTGACGGTAGTTGTTGCCGAACAGGGTGGCGTTGCGGTCGAAGTACAGGCCGCTGTCCACGCTGAAGATCGGTACGGTGCGGTCCTGGCTGCTCTTGAAGGTCTGCCCGGCGAGCAACGTCGACTTGCCTTGGCTGTCCAGGTCGATGTCGTACTGGGTGTAGAGGTACTTCACCGAGGGCTTGAGGAAACCGTAGCTCCAGTCCAGCGGCAGGCTGACGCCCGGCTCGACATGGATACGGTTGCCGTCGGCGCGCGCCAGACCTTGGATGCGCGTGTCGTTCCAAGGAGTGGCCTGGCCGTTCTCGTCGATGAAGTTGCCGTTGCGCAGGCTGCGCTCGAAGCGCGCGAACTCGGTCGAATAGTCGAACTTCAGGCCGCCTGCGTCTACCGGCAACGTGCCATCCAGGGTGAGCTGGGGCAGGCGGTTGTAGGGGGTGATGTCGGTGACGGTCGCCATTTCATAGGCATGGGCGTTCAGGCGCGCGGTATAGCTGTCGCCGCGCCACGTCAGGGTGCCGCGCTGGTTGACGTAGGTGTTGCGCTGTACGTCAAGGTCAGTGGGCAGGTCCTGGAAGTAGTAGGGGTCGCTGATGTCGGTGTAGTCCACCTCGGCCAGCAGGCGGGAGTTCAGACCGCCGGTGTGTTGCCAGCTGTATAGCCAGCGCTTGTCCTTGTACTCCGACTGCAGCTTGCGGTCGTCGTTCTCGTCGTTCAGGTAGGCGCCGCTGACCTGGCCTTCGCTGCTCTTGGTGAGGTAGCGGAATTCGCCGCCCATCATCAGACCTCGCTTGGCCATGTAGCGCGGGTAAAGCGTCGCGTCGTAGTTGGGGGCGAGGTTGAAGTAGTAGGGGGTCAACAGGGTGAAGCCGGTGTCGCTGCCGCTGCCGATGCTCGGTGGGAGGAAACCGGACTGGCGACGGTCGTCGATCGGGAAGTAGATGTAGGGGGTGTAGAACACCGGCACATCCTTGACCCGCAGGGTGACGTTGGTCGCGGTGCCGAAACCGGTGGCCGGGTTCAGCTTGATGTTGTTGCCCTTCAGGTTCCAGGCGTTGTCACCTGGTTCGCAGCGGGTGTAGGTGCCGTCCTTCAGGCGGATGATCGCGTCGTCCTGGCGCTTGGCGTACAGGGCGCTGCCGCGTACGTGTGCCTTGTGCAGGACGTACTCGGCGTTGTCGATCTTTGCCTCGCCGTTGTCCAGTTGCAGCTCGGCCCGGTCGCCTACTACCAGTGCACCGTTGTCACGCAGGCGAACGTTCCCGACCAGCTCGCCACGGTTCTCGGCCTGGCGCAGGTTGGCCTCGTCGGCCTCGACCTGCATGCTGCCCTGGCGCATCACCACGTCACCGGCGAGGGTAGCCACCTGCTGCTCCTGCTCGTAGCGCGAGGCCTTGGCAGAGATATAGGTGGGCGCATCCGCCTTGGGCGTCTTGTCGTTCATACCCGGGCGGGTCGGCTCGATGTAGGCGCCTGCGCAGTACGGGCCGGCCTCGGCCAGTTGTGCGGCGGTGAGCTTTTCACGCGGGACCCAGTCGAGGTGGCTGTAGTCGGCACTGCGGGAAGCCAGGGCGCGACCACCGGATTCGGTGACCAGCGTCGGCTTGGCTTCTTCGCCGCGGGCTACCTGGCCGTCGCTGCCTGCCTGCGCACTGGCGACACCCACGGTGGAGCTGACGGCGCTCTCGCTGTGGATCGGCCGGGGCGGGAGGTTCGACGCGGAAGCCTTGGGGGTGCAGGCCCAGCCGCCCGTGGTGGACGCCTGGCAGTCAAACTGATCAGCGGCGACAACGAATGGAGTGGCTACAGGTTGCAGGGCCAGCAGACCGCCGGTGACCAGCAAGGGGAATTTTTTACGAAACGCGGGAGATTTTACTGCCATCTTGTTAGTCCGGGCTTCCTGCGCGCCATCGGCCCGCGGGGGCCGCACGCCTCTCGATGGGCTGAAAAAGATGCTGGATAATAAAGCATGACCCGCGCAACGGCTAGCGCCGTCGGAGACCTCTCGATGCCCCACCAAGATGTACGGCTTCAACAACTTAGCGTTTGGCTGGAGCAGCAGCTCCCCGTTCTTTTCCAGCGTGAGGGCTGGGGCGAAGTGCCCACGGCGAGCCTGGCTCCGGCCAGCAGCGACGCCAGCTTCCGCCGCTATTTCCGCTGGCAAAGCGAGGCCCGCACGCTGATCGTGATGGATGCTCCGCCGCCTCAGGAAGACTGCCGCCCCTTCGTCAAGGTCGCTGGCATGCTGGCCGAAGCCGGCCTGCATGTGCCACGCATCCTCGCGGCCGACCTTGAGCAGGGCTTCCTGCTGCTGGACGATCTGGGGCGCCAGACCTACCTGGAAGTGATCGATACCGACAACGCCGAGGCCCTGTTCGAGGATGCCCTCCAGGCCCTGATTGCTCTGCAGCGACGCCGCCTCGATGTGCCGATGCCCTGCTACGACGACGCCCTGCTGCGTCGCGAGCTGCAGCTGTTCCCCGACTGGTATCTGCAGCGCCATCTCGAAGTGACCCTGGACGCCACCCAGCAGGCGCTCTGGTCGAAGACCTGCGCCCTGCTGGTCGACAGCGCCCTGGCACAGCCCCGCGTGCTGGTCCACCGCGACTACATGCCGCGCAACCTCATGCTCAGTACGCCCAACCCCGGCGTGCTGGATTTCCAGGACGCGGTCTACGGCCCGGTCACCTACGACGTCACCAGCCTGTTCAAGGATGCCTTCCTCAGTTGGCCCGAGGCGCGGGTGCGCGGTTGGTTGGAGTGCTACTGGAACCTCGCTCGCGAGGCCGGCATCCCGGTGCAGCCGCAGCTCGATGACTTCCTCCGCGCCAGCGACCTGATGGGCGTGCAGCGCCACCTCAAGGTCATCGGCATCTTCGCCCGCATCTGCCACCGTGACGGCAAGCCCCGCTACCTGGGCGATGTCCCGCGCTTCTTCTCCTATATAGAAGCCGTGCTGGCGCGCCGGCCCGAACTCGCGCCCCTGGCCGAGCTGCTGGCCAGCCTGCCCCGCCAAGCGGGGACTCCCGCATGAAGGCGATGATCCTTGCCGCCGGCAAGGGCGAGCGCATGCGGCCGCTCACCCTGCACACGCCCAAGCCCTTGGTCCGTGCGGCCGGCGTTCCGCTGATCGAGTACCACCTCAATGCCCTGGCTGTAGCCGGGTTCGTCGACGTGGTGATCAACCACGCCTGGCTCGGCCAGCAGATCGAGGACCACCTCGGCGACGGCGCGCGGTTCGGTCTGCGCATCCGCTACTCCCCCGAGGGCGAGCCGCTGGAGACCGGCGGCGGCATCCATCGAGCACTGCCGCTACTGGGCGACGAGCCCTTCCTGGTGGTCAACGGCGACATCTGGACCGACTACGACTTCGCTCGTTTGCGCACACCGCTCGACGGCCTGGCCCACCTGGTCCTGGTGGACAACCCGGCCCATCACCCGGGTGGCGATTTCCAACTCCACCAAGGGCGCGTCAGCGATGGCGTGCCTGGCAAGCCAGGGCTGACCTACAGCGGCATCGCCGTGCTCGACCCGCGCCTGTTCGACGGTTGCCACGCCGGCGCCTTCAAGCTCGCCCCGTTGTTGCGTGACGCGATGGCACACGACCAGGTGAGTGGTGAGCATCACCCGGGCCACTGGGTGGATGTGGGCACCCTGGAGCGCCTGGCTGAAGTCGAGCGTCTGGTCGAGGCGGGCCGCTGAGATGTTCTGGCCCATGACCCTCCTGGGTGTCGTCGCCGGCATGTTCATCGCCAGCATCCCCGGTGCCTTGCTCGGCGGTTTACTGGGCCAGGTGGCGGACCGGCGTTTCAAGCTCAACTCCTGGTCACGCCTGGTCCAGTGGGTGCGCCGCCGCGATGAGCATGAGCTGCTGTTCCGCCTCCTCGGCCGCCTGGCCAAGAGTGGAGGACGGGTGCTCGAAGTGCACATCCAGCAGGCCCGTGCCGAAATGCGTCGCCTCGGGCTGGACGACGCCGCCCAGCGTCGTGCCATCAAGGCCTTTACCCGTGGCAAGAACGGTGAGGGCGACCTGCGCCGGCCGCTGCGTCGCCTGCGCCATCAGCGCGCGGCGGGCGAAGCCCTGCTGCGCGCCTGCTGGCAGATGGCGGCCGCCGATGGGCGCATCGGTCGTCAGGAGCGGGAGCTGATCCTGCAATGGGGGCAATGGCTGGACTGGCCGGCCAACGAAGTGGAAGCGCTCAGCGTCGGTTTCGACAGGCCCAGCGGTGCGCCGGTGCAGCGCGGCGGTGCCTATCAGGAGGCGCTGGCGTTACTGGGCGTGGCTGCTGACAGCGAGCCTGCCGTCATCAAACGGGCCTACCGGCGCCTGATCAGCCAGCACCACCCCGACAAGCTTGCGGGTGCAGGCGCCACCCCGCAGCGGGTGCGCGAGGCCACCGAGCGGACCCGTGAGCTGCACAACGCCTACAACCTTATCCGCGAGCGTCACGGCTTCCGCTGATCAGATGCTCGGCGTCGGCGGCGCTATTGGTGGCGTGGGCGCCGTAGCGCCGCCGCTCACCGGACTGTTCGGTGCGGCTCTTCCCAGGTGGTTGTCCAGCCAGCCACGTACCCGACGGAGCAGTTGCTCCTGCTTGGCATCGCGGCTGGCGGACCAGTTCGCCAGCGGTACCTGTACATAGTCCAGATGCTTGACCCGCCTGCTGGCCTGCAGACGCTTGAGGGCCGCTGCGGCAGCGGCGGGGACTTCCTGGTAGTAGAGATCCCCCACTGCCTGGGGTAGGCGTGTGGCCAGCTCCTCAAGCGGGGGCTCGTAGCCAGCCGGCACGTCCGCCGCCACCATCACCAGGTTCTCGATGCCACTGGATGGGTTGTCGGTCAGAAAACGTGCCGCCCACCAGGCGCCAGTACCATGCCCTAGCAGGACGACAGTAGTGGCCTGTTGCTGGCGGCCAAAGTCGACGGCCGCCTGGATCCGTGCGGCGATCCGCTCGATTTGAGCCTTGCGTCGCTCTTCGGCGGTGGGCTGAGGGGGGGGCGGATCAGCACTGGGCTCGGTGGTGCCGGCCTGCTCCGTCGGTGGTGGCGGATCGGCCGGGTCTGCACTTTCGGGCTTCGGCGGCTCTGCAGGCGTACTTCCTTCGCTGGCCGCAGGCAGCGAGGTGCCTGCCGGGCGCGGTGGGGGTTCATCGCCGGCCGGGTCGGGCAGGGTGAGGCTCAGGGTGTGCCAGCCCACGTCCGGCAACCTGGTTCGCAGTGGTGCGATCGCCCGGGGCCAGTCCGCGTTTTCGCCATCCCCCGGTAGCAGGATCACCACCCCATAGGGCTCGGCGACATTGGCGGGCCGCCACAAAGCGAGGAACTGCTCGCTGCCTGCGCCCAGCCGTTGTTGCTCCCTCAGTGGCAGGCGCTGCTCAAGGGCCTTGGCATCCTCCTCGCTGCGCTCGTCGAGTGGCGCCCGTTCCACCGGCTTCTCGGCCGGCTGCTCATTGCCTTCGGTCGGTGCCTGATCGCTGTTCCCGGCAGGCGGGTCTTCGGCCAGGGCGGCAGTGCAGAGCAGAACCAGGGCAAGGGGCGCGAGGATGGAAGGAAGGCGGGGCATGGCAGGCGTCCGGGTGGGGCAACTGGCGGAAGCCTATAGGTTGGCTGTTTTTTTGTCAGGCCTGCCTTCGCCTCCAGGGGCGGCGCTGGAGTAAGGTATGTCCGCCCCAGATCCCGGGTCGTCGTGGTGTCCCGTCGCATGATTCGCACGTTGTGCCTGTCCATCCTGTTCGCCTGCCTGCTGCCGGGACTGTCTCTGGCGCAGCCGGCGTCGACGCTGCCCCTTGATGACGGCCAACGTGCCTGGCTGAAGAATCATGCCGAACTGCGTGTCGGCATCATGCTGCAGGCACCTTATGCGCAACTGGATCGCCGCTTGCAGCAACTCTCCGGCCTCAACGTCGAGCTGATGGAGCGCCTGGCCACGGAACTCGGCGTGCAGCTCGTCTGGCGCAGTTTCAACGAGATGGCTGAGCTGGAGCACGCCCTGCGCAATGGGCAGGTGGACATCGCCCCCGGCCTGATCCAGACCCCCGCCGGCCTGCGCCTGTGGTTGTTCTCCGACCCCTACATGCGGGTGCCGCAACTGATGGTGGGCGAGCGCAGTGCCACCACCGGCGCGGTGGACATCGAACAGCTCGGTGCGAACGAGCCTGTGGCGCTGCGCTCGCCGAGCCCGGTGGCCGACTACCTGCGGGCCACCTATTCCGGCCTTGCTTTGCAGCCGGTCACCAGCGAGCGCCAGGCGTTGCGTGCGGTGCTGGAGCAGCAGGTGCGCTACGCGGTGATCGATGAGGCACAGCTCAGCCGCTTGTCCCGCGAGCAGGAGTTCACCGGCCTGGCTGTGGTGGCGGACATCGGCTTCCCGCAGTTGCTGCGGGTCGCCACGCGGCGTGATTGGCCGGAGCTGTCCACCCTGGTGGACGTCGCCCTGCGGGCGATCCCGCCGAAGGACCTGGATCAGTTGCACGAGCGCTGGTTGCAGGCCCGCTACCCGCGTGCCAGTGAGTCCCCGGGCTTCTGGCAGAACCTCTGCCTGCTGTTCGGCCTGTTGCTCGCCAGTGCGGGCGCCATCATCTATTGGTTGCGGCGGCAGCAGCGTGCGCTGGAGAAGCGCCTGCTGGAGGCTCGCCATGCGATCCAGTTGCGGGAGGCGGCGGAGGAAGCCCTGCGGCTGACGCAGTTCTCCATCGACCACAGCACCGTGGGCATCCTCTGGGTCAACTGGGACAGCCATGTGCGCTACGCCAACCGGGCGGTGGAGCAGATGCTCGGCTACGCACCGGGCGGGCTGGTGGACCGCCCGCTCTCGGCCCTGCAGCCGGATCTCACGATGGACCGCTGGCTCAACCTCTGGCGCCGTGCGCGCAACAGCAGCGAGAGCGCGCAGAACATCGAGACCCTCTGCCAGCGCGAGGATGGGCGCCTGGTGCCCATGGACGTGTCACTGAGCTTCCTGCGCTTCGGCACCTCCGAATACCTGGTGGTGTTCCTCACCGACATCACCGAACGCCGCCGCGCTCACGAAGCGCTGGAGGAGAGCGAGGCGCGGCTCAAGGGCATCGCCTCCAACGTACCCGGGCTGGTGTTCCGACTGGAGCGGCCCAGTGGCAGCGCCCATGCGGCGTTCGCCTTCATCGGCGCCGGCAGCGAGGCGCTGGTGGGGTACAGCGCCGAGGAGTTGCTGAACACCGGGCGCGGCATTCGCGGGCTGGTCCACCCGGATGACGAGGCCGGCTACTGGGCCAGCCAGATGGCCGCCCTGGCGGAGGACCGCGACTGGCACTGGCAGGGCCGCATCCTTACCCGCGACGGCGAGCAGCGCTGGGCCGATATCAAGGCCAGTGCGCGGGTCTTCGAGGATGGTCGCGCGGTGTGGGACGGCGTGGTCTGGGACATCACCGGCAACAAGCGCATCGAGCTGGAATTGGCCGCCTCGCGGGCGCAACTGCGTGACCTGTCGGCGCATCTGGAAAGTGTGCGGGAGGAGGAGAAGGCTCGCATCGCCCGAGAAGTGCACGACGAACTCGGCCAGGTGCTCACCGTGCTCAAGCTGGAAACCTCCATGTGCGAGCTGGCCTACGGCGGCAGCGATGCCGGCCTGGGCGAGCGCCTGAACAGCATGAAGCGCCTGATCGCCCAGCTCTTCCAACTGGTGCGCGACGTGGCCACGGCGCTGCGCCCGCCGATCCTCGACGCCGGCATCGGCTCGGCCATCGAATGGCAGGCCCGGCGCTTCGAGGCGCGCAGCGGCATCCCCTGCCTGGTGACGGTGCCTGAGGCGCCGCCGGCGCTGTCCGATGCCAAGGCCATCGGGCTGTTCCGCATCCTGCAGGAAGCGTTGACCAACGTGCTGCGCCACGCCCGCGCGCAGAGCGTCGAGCTGGAGCTGGCCCCGGAAGACGGCTGGCTGCGGCTTTCCATCAGCGACGACGGCATAGGTTTCGACCCCGATGCCTGCCGTCCGGGGGCATCGTTCGGCCTGGTGGGCATGCGTGAGCGCGTGCTGATGCTGGGCGGCAGCCTGTCCATCCACAGCCAGTCGGGCGAAGGCAGCACCCTGGAGGTGCGCATTCCCCTGGAGAAGGAGACGACCGCGTGATCCGAGTACTGGTGGCCGAAGACCACACCATCGTCCGTGAGGGCATCAAGCAGCTCATTGGCCTGGCCAAGGACCTGTCCGTGGTCGGCGAGGCGAGCAATGGCGAGCAACTGCTCGAAACCCTGCGGCACACACCCTGCGAGGTGGTGCTGCTGGACATCTCCATGCCCGGGGTCAACGGCCTGGAGGCGATTCCGCGCATCCGTGCGCTGAGCAACCCGCCGGCGGTGCTGGTGCTGTCCATGCACGATGAGGCACAGATGGCGGCGCGCGCACTGAAGATCGGCGCCGCCGGCTACGCCACCAAGGACAGCGACCCGGCGCTGCTGCTCACGGCGATCCGCAAGGTGGCGTCCGGCGGGCGCTACATCGACCCGGACCTGGCCGACCGCATGGTGTTCGAAGTCGGCCTGACCGACTCGCGACCGCCCCACGCGCTGCTTTCGGAGCGGGAGTTCTCGGTGTTCGAGCGCCTGGTGCGGGGCGAGGGGGTAAACGAGATCGCCCAGCACCTGGCCGTCAGCAGCAAGACGGTGAGCACCCACAAGGCCCGCCTGATGCAGAAGATGGCGGTGCATTCGGTGGCGGACCTGGTGAAGTACGCGGTGGAGCACAAGCTGCTCTGAAGCGGCTTTCGCCAGGGAAGGTGCGGCCGTGTTCCAGCCTGGGAATGTCCGAGCGGATCGCTCTGGATTGTAGGGCGATCCCTACAGGCGATCCTCTGCCACCCTGATAGCAAAGTCTCATGGCGCCCGATTTTCGTGGCCTGCCGGCTTCTCTAGTCTCTCGGCACGGCATAAACAAAAATCAAAAAAGGTGCGGTGATGGCCTCGATTCCGGCGAACGATGTACTGGTCAGCTTCCGTGGCGTGCAGAAGAGCTACGACGGCGAATCCCTCATCGTCAAAGACCTCAACCTGGACATTCGCAAAGGCGAATTCCTGACCCTGCTGGGCCCCTCCGGTTCCGGCAAGACCACCAGCCTGATGATGCTCGCCGGGTTCGAGACCCCGACCAATGGCGAGATCCTCCTGGCTGGTCGCTCGATCAACAACGTGCCGCCGCACAAGCGCGACATCGGCATGGTGTTCCAGAACTACGCCCTGTTCCCGCACATGACGGTGGCCGAGAACCTGGCCTTCCCGCTCACCGTGCGTGGCATGAACAAGACCGATATCAGCGAGCGCGTGAAGCGTGCGCTGTCCATGGTCCAGCTCGACAGCTTCCGCAACCGCTACCCCGCCCAGCTTTCCGGCGGCCAGCAGCAGCGCGTGGCCCTGGCCCGTGCCCTGGTGTTCGAGCCACAACTGGTGTTGATGGACGAGCCGCTGGGCGCACTCGACAAGCAGTTGCGCGAGCACATGCAGATGGAGATCAAGCACATCCACCAGCGCCTGGGCGTGACCGTGGTGTACGTGACCCACGACCAGGGCGAGGCGCTGACCATGTCCGACCGAGTGGCCGTGTTCCACCAGGGCGAGATCCAGCAGATCGCCCCGCCGCGCGAACTGTACGAGTTCCCCTGCAACACCTTCGTGGCCAACTTCATCGGCGAGAACAACCGCATCAACGGCCAACTGCTCAGCCGTGACGGTGACCAGTGCGTGGTGGTGCTGCCGCGCGGCGAGAAGATCCAGGCCCTGGCGGTCAAGGTCGGCCAGCCCGGCGAACCGGTGACCCTCTCGGTGCGCCCGGAGCGCGTGCGCCTGAACAGCGCCAGCGAGTCCTGTGCCAACCGCTTCTCCGGCCGCGTGGAAGAGTTCATCTACCTGGGCGACCACGTGCGCATTCGCCTGGAGGTCTGTGGTCATTCCGATTTCTTCGTCAAGCAGCCCATTGCCGAGCTGGACCCGTCCCTGTCCGTCGGTGACGTGGTGCCGCTTGGCTGGCATGTGGAGCATGTCCGCGCGCTGGACCCGGCGGCGGTGGACGGCTGACGCCTGCCCGAGGCTTAACCCCAACCCTGCACTTGCACTATGGAGAGAACAACAATGTCCAAATCCTTGAAGCTCACTGCCCTTGCGTTGGGGCTGGCATGTGCCGCACAGGCCATGGCAGCCGACCTGACCGTCGTATCCTTCGGCGGCGCTAACAAGAATGCCCAGGTGAAGGCGTTCTACGAACCCTTCCAGGCCACCACCGGCAACTCGATCATTGCCGGCGAGTACAACGGCGAGATGGCCAAGGTGAAGGCCATGGTGGACACCGGCAGCGTGTCCTGGAATCTGGTGGAAGTGGAGTCCCCCGAGCTGGCCCGTGGCTGCGACGAGGGGTTGTTCGAAGAGCTGGACCCGGCCCAGTTCGGCAAGGAAGAAGACTTCGTCCCGGGGGCCATCCAGCCCTGCGGCGTCGGCTTCTTCGTCTGGTCCACCGTGCTGGCCTACAACGCCGACAAGCTGAAGACCGCCCCCACCGGCTGGGCCGATTTCTGGGACACCAGCAAGTTCCCAGGCAAGCGCGGCCTGCGCAAGGGTGCCAAGTACACCCTGGAATTCGCCCTGATGGCCGACGGCGTCCCGCCCAAGGACGTCTACACCGTACTGGCCACCAAAGAGGGTCAGGACCGCGCCTTCAAGAAGCTGGACCAGATCAAGCCCAGCATCCAGTGGTGGGAAGCCGGCGCCCAGCCGCCGCAGTTCCTCGCCTCCGGTGACGTGGTCATGAGCTCCGCCTACAACGGCCGCATCGCCGCCGTGCAGAAGGAAAGCAACCTGAAGATCGTCTGGGCCGGTGGCATCTACGACTTCGACGCCTGGGCCATTCCGAAGGGCGCCAAGGACAAGGACGCTGCGCTGGAATTCATCGCCTTCTCGGTCAAGCCCGAGCAGCAGAAGATCTACTCCGAGAACATCGCCTACGGCCCGGCCAACAAGCAGGCGGTGCCGCTGCTGGACAAGGCGCTGCTCAAGGACATGCCGACCACCCCGGAGAACATCAAGGACCAGGTCGCCATGAGCGTCACCTTCTGGGCTGACTACGGCGAGCAGCTGGAGCAGCGCTTCAACTCCTGGGCCGCCAAGTAACCGGCCACCCAGCACATCCCCTCCTTCTCGCGGGGGAGGGGAGTACCCAGAGATCCACCGGAGTTCGCCATGGCCACTGTCGTCACCGGCCCAACCCTGAAGCAGCGCCTCGCGCGTGCCGAACGGGTCAACCGCCTGAAGTCCCAGGCGCTGATCCTGCCCTTGCTGCTGTTCCTTCTGCTGACCTTCCTGGTGCCTATCGGCGCGCTGCTCTACAAGAGCGTGAGCAACCCCGAAGTGGTGTCAGCCCTGCCGCGTACCGTGGAAGCCATCGGCACCTGGGACGGCAAGGCCCTGCCCGCCGAGCCGGTCTACAAGGCGCTGGCCCTGGACCTGGCCGATGCGCGCAAGAAACAGACCATCGGTGATCTGTCCAAACGCCTGAACATGGAGCTGGCCGGCTACCGCAGCCTGATGGCCAAGACCGCGCGGGCACTGCCGTTCAAGAACGAACCGGGCTCCTACAAGGACGCCATGGAGGGGCTCGACGAGCGCTGGGGCGACCCGGCCTACTGGCAGGCCATTCGCCGCAACGTCTCGAACCTGACCCCCTATTACCTGCTGGCGGCGGTCGACCATCGCATCGACGACCTCGGCGAGGTGGCCCCGACCACGCCGGACCAGGCCATCTATCTGGACATTTTCGCCCGCACCTTCTGGATGGGCGCGGTGATCACCCTGCTCTGCCTGGCGCTGGCTTACCCGCTGGCCTACCTGCTGGCGACGCTGCCGACGCGCAAGAGCAACCTGCTGATGATCCTGGTACTGCTGCCGTTCTGGACCTCGATCCTGGTGCGCGTGGCGGCGTGGATCGTGCTGCTGCAATCCGGCGGCCTGATCAACGGCGCGCTGCTCAAGCTGGGCCTGATCGACCAGCCGCTGCAACTGGTGTTCAACCGCACCGGCGTGTACGTGGCGATGGTGCACATCATGCTGCCGTTCATGATCCTGCCGATCTACAGCGTGATGAAGGGCATCTCCCCCAGCTACATGCGGGCGGCAATCTCCCTGGGCTGCCACCCGTTCGCCAGCTTCTGGCGGGTGTACTTCCCGCAGACCGTGGCCGGCGTGGGCGCGGGCTGCCTGCTGGTGTTCATCCTGTCCATCGGCTACTACATCACCCCCGCGCTGCTGGGCAGCCCGAATGACCAGATGGTGAGCTACTTCGTGGCCTTCTTCACCAACACCACCATCAACTGGGGCATGGCCACCGCCCTGGGCGGGATGCTGCTGCTGGCCACCATGGTGCTCTATGTCGTCTACAGCTGGCTGGTGGGCGCCGGCCGCCTGCGCCTGGGTTGAGGAGATAAGAAATGCTGAGTCCCTACATGTCCCCGGTCGAGCGCCTGTGGTTCTACACCCTGCGCATCCTCTGCGGCCTGGTGCTGCTGTTCCTGATCCTTCCGGTGCTGGTGATCGTGCCGTTGTCGTTCAACTCCGGCACCTTCCTGGTGTACCCGCTGCAGGGGTTCTCCCTGCGCTGGTACGCCGACTTCTTCAGCTCGGCCGAGTGGATGCGCTCGCTGACCAACAGCATGATCGTGGCGCCCGCCGCGACCCTGCTGGCGATGGTCTTCGGCACCTTGGCGTCCATCGGCCTGACCCGGGGCGAGTTCCGCGGCAAGGCGCTGGTGATGAGTCTGCTGATCTCGCCGATGGTGGTGCCGGTGGTGATCGTCGGTGTCGCCAGCTACCTGTTCTTCGCGCCGATGGGCCTGGGCAACAGCTACCTGTCGTTGATCATGGTCCACGCCGTGCTGGGCGTGCCCTTCGTGATCATCACCGTGTCGGCCACCCTGCAGGGCTTCAACCACAACCTGGTGCGTGCCGCCGCCAGCCTGGGGGCGCCGCCGCTGACCACGTTCTTCCGCGTCACCCTGCCGCTGATCGCACCGGGTGTGATCTCCGGGGCGCTGTTCGCCTTCGCCACGTCCTTCGACGAGGTGGTGGTGACGCTGTTCCTCGCCGGCCCCGAGCAGGCGACCCTGCCCCGGCAGATGTTCAGCGGCATCCGCGAGAACCTCAGCCCCACCATCGCCGCGGCGGCAACCCTGCTGATCGGCTTCTCGGTGGTGCTGCTGCTGACCCTGGAGTGGCTGCGCGGCCGCAGCGAGAAGATGCGTACCTCCATGCCGGAGTGACTTCCATATAGGGCGACTCCCTCGTTGTGCTCGTTCACAACGAGGGCGTGGCCCTGCGTTCATGCGCGCTCCCAGGCGCGCACTCACTTCAGCCTGTCGCTGATGTGCCCCTCTTCGATGATCCACTCCATATCCGGGATGCCGTGAGTGCCGTCCTCAGTCAGAAGAAAATGGCCGCTTGGGTGGATGGTGTAGTCATCGCCGCACGCTACCAAACGTGAAAGCGCCATCACTTGGGATCGGATGTAGGGAATGGCTGCCGTTCTGATCGGCGCACCAAAGAACACGAATCGAGAGCCGTTGATCGCTTCGGGTTGAATCATCCAGCCGCCTCGATAAAGCGCTTTCTGGTCGTCATTCAGCAGTCTCGCAACGTCTTCCCCTGTGGTCTCAATACACCCTGCGATTTCTTCAGTCGTGAGTGAGTAATCCAGTTCGATCCAGCCAGCCACCGTTGTATAGGCACCCATTCTTCGCTCCTCTGTCTGTCGCATTCAGGACTGAATGTCGCGATTGTCACCGGTGAAAAACGAATGCGGCTACAATCCGCGCCACCGTGATTCTGCACCGAGGTCTCTCATGCAACCCTTCGCCATCGCCCCGTCGATCCTGTCCGCCGATTTCGCACGCCTGGGCGAGGATGTGGACAAGGTGCTCGCTGCCGGCGCCGACATCGTCCACTTCGACGTGATGGACAACCACTACGTGCCCAACCTGACCATCGGCCCGATGGTGTGTTCGGCGCTGCGCAAGTACGGCGTGACCGCGCCCATCGACGTGCACCTGATGGTCTCCCCGGTGGACCGCATCATCGGCGATTTCATCGAAGCCGGCGCCACCTACATCACCTTCCACCCGGAAGCGACCCAGCACATCGACCGCTCCCTGCAACTGATCCGCGACGGTGGCTGCAAGTCCGGCCTGGTGTTCAACCCGGCCACTCCGCTGGACAGCCTGAAGTACGTGATGGACAAGGTGGACATGATCCTCCTGATGAGCGTGAACCCCGGTTTCGGCGGGCAGAAGTTCATCCCCGGTACCCTGGACAAGCTGCGCGAAGCCCGTGCGCTGATCGAGGCCTCGGGCCGCGACATCCGCCTGGAGATCGACGGTGGGGTGAACGTGAAGAACATCCGCGAGATCGCCGCCGCAGGTGCCGACACCTTCGTCGCCGGCTCGGCCATCTTCAATGCGCCGGACTACGCCGAAGTCATCGCCGCCATGCGCGCCGAGCTGGCCCAGGCCTGATGAACGCGCTGCAACGGCTGTTCGACGGCCGCCTGCCGCGTCTGGTGATGTTCGACCTGGACGGCACCCTGATCGACTCGGTGCCGGACCTGGCCGCCGCAGTGGACCGCATGCTGGTCAGCCTCGGGCGTCCACCCGCCGGGGTCGAGCGCGTGCGCGACTGGGTCGGCAACGGTGCGCGGGTGCTGGTGCGCCGGGCCCTGGCTGGTGGCATCGACCACAGCGCCGTGCATGACGAGGACGCGGAGAAAGCCCTGGAGATCTTCCTGGAGGCCTATGCCGACAGCCATGCGCTGACCGAGGTCTACCCGGGCGTGGCGGAAACCCTGAAGTGGTTGCGCAAGCGCAAGATCGAGCTGGCGCTGATCACCAACAAGCCCGAGCGTTTCGTGGCGCCGTTGCTGGACCAGATGAAGCTGGGGCGCTACTTCCCGCTGATCATCGCCGGCGACACCCTGCCCCAGCAGAAGCCGGACCCGGCTGCGCTGCTGCATGTGATGCACATGACCGGGGTCAGTCGCAACGAGGCGCTGTTCATCGGCGACTCGCGCAACGATGTGCTGGCCGCCAAGGCGGCGGGGGTCAAGTGCGTGGCGCTGAGCTACGGCTACAACCACGGTCGGCCCATCGACGAGGAGGAGCCGGCGCTGGTGGTGGACGACCTGCGCGAGCTGCTGCCTGGCGGTTGCGCCGCACACGGCGCTGCGCTAATGTCGCCCGACTCCCCAGATCATCTGCCTCATAGAAGAGATAGAAACGTGCTGGTTCCCTGCAAGCTCTGGCTCGAACGAGCCTCCATGCGAATCATCAAGGCCGTGGCCCGTTGGCGCTGGCGCGCCTGATTCCATTCTGGCCGGACCGGTCCGGCGCGCTTGCACACCGACGTCTTTTATCCAGGAGCCCACCCGGGCTCCTCGCCCCACGAGGCAGATCATGACCCGCGATGAATTCCTGCGTTTGGCCGCCCAAGGCTACAACCGCATCCCGCTCGCCTTCGAAACCCTGGCGGACTTCGACACCCCGCTTTCCCTCTACCTGAAGCTGGCCGATGCGCCGTACTCCTACCTGCTGGAGTCGGTCCAGGGCGGCGAGAAGTGGGGGCGTTACTCCATCATCGGCCTGGCCAGTCGCACGGTGCTGCGTGCCCATGGCGCGAGGGTCAGCGTCAGCGTCGATGACCAGGTGGTGGAGGCCGTGGACAGCGAAGACCCGCTGGCCTTCGTCGAGGCATTCAAGGAGCGTTACCAGGTCGCGCCCATCGACGGCCTGCCGCGCTTCAATGGCGGCCTGGTGGGCTACTTCGGCTACGACTGCGTGCGCTATGTCGAGAAGCGCCTGGCCAACTGCCCGAACCCTGACCCCCTGGGCACGCCGGACATCCTGCTGATGGTGTCGGATGCGGTGATCGTGTTCGACAACCTGGCAGGCAAGCTGCACGCCATCGTGCTGGTGGACCCGAGCCAGCCAGACGCTTTCGAGCAGGGCCAGGCCCGCCTCGATGCGCTGCGGCAGACACTCCGCCAGCCGGTGGTGCCGCGCCTGGGTGTCGACCCGAGCCTGCCGGTGGAGTTGCAGAGCGACTTCCGCTCCAGCTTCACCCGCGAGGACTACGAGCGGGCAGTGGGCGAGATCAAGGAATACATCCTCGCGGGCGACTGCATGCAGGTGGTGATTTCCCAGCGCATGTCGGTGCCCTTCGAGGCAGCGCCGATCGACCTCTACCGGGCGCTGCGCTGCTTCAACCCGACCCCCTACATGTACTTCTTCAACTTCGGCGACTTCCATGTGGTGGGCAGTTCGCCGGAGGTGCTGGTGCGGGTCGAGGATGGCCTGGTCACCGTGCGCCCCATTGCCGGCACCCGTCCCCGTGGCGCCACCGAGGATGCCGACCTGGCTTTGGAAGAGGACCTGCTGTCCGACGCCAAGGAGCTGGCCGAGCACCTGATGCTGATCGACCTGGGCCGCAATGACGTGGGGCGCGTGTCCGCCACCGGTTCGGTGAAGGTCACCGAGAAGATGGTGATCGAGCGCTATTCCAACGTGATGCACATCGTTTCCAACGTCACCGGCCAGTTGAAGGACGGCGTCTCCGCGATGGATGCGCTGCGGGCGATCCTGCCGGCGGGCACCCTGTCGGGGGCGCCGAAGATCCGTGCGATGGAAATCATCGACCAACTGGAGCCGGTTAAGCGCGGGGTCTACGGCGGTGCCGTGGGCTACCTGGCGTGGAACGGCAACATGGACACCGCCATCGCGATCCGCACGGCGGTCATCAAGGATGGGCAACTGCACGTGCAGGCTGGCGCCGGCATCGTTGCCGACTCGGTCCCCGCACTGGAATGGGAGGAGACGCTGAACAAGCGCCGCGCCATGTTCCGTGCCGTGGCGCTCGCCGAGCAGACCACCAAGACTGACGCCTGAGGACCCTGCCATGTTGCTGATGATCGATAACTACGACTCCTTTACCTACAACGTGGTGCAGTACCTGGGTGAGCTGGGTGCCGATGTCCATGTGATCCGCAATGACGAGCTGAGCATCGCCCAGATCGAGGCGCTCAAGCCCGAGCGCATCGTCGTCTCCCCGGGGCCGTGCACCCCCACCGAGGCGGGGGTGTCGCTGGAGGCCATCCTGCATTTCGCCGGCAAGCTGCCGATCCTGGGCGTGTGCCTGGGCCACCAGAGCATCGGCCAGGCCTTCGGCGGCGATGTGGTGCGGGCGCGCCAGGCGATGCACGGCAAGACCAGCCCGGTCTTCCACCATGACCAGGGTGTGTTCCAGGGCCTGAACAACCCGCTCACGGTGACCCGCTACCACTCGCTGGTGGTCAAGCGCGAAACCCTGCCGGAGTGCCTGGAGGTGACTGCCTGGACCCAGCACGAAGACGGTTCGGTGGACGAGATCATGGGGCTGCGCCACAAGACCCTGAACATCGAGGGTGTACAGTTCCATCCGGAGTCCATACTCACCGAGCAGGGGCACGAGCTGTTCGCCAACTTCCTCAAGCAACAGGGCGGGGTACGCTGACATGGACATCAAGGAAGCCCTCGGCCGCGTGGTCAACCAACTGGACCTGACCACCGAGGAAATGCAGGCGGTGATGCGCCAGATCATGACCGGGCAGTGCACCGACGCGCAGATCGGTGCCTTCCTGATGGGTATGCGCATGAAGAGCGAGACCATCGACGAGATCGTCGGGGCCGTGTCGGTGATGCGCGAGCTGGCCAGCCGTGTGGAGCTGTCGAGCCTGGATCGCGTGGTGGACGTGGTTGGCACCGGCGGCGATGGCGCCAACATCTTCAATGTGTCCTCGGCGGCGACCTTCGTGGTCGCGGCCGCAGGGGGCAAGGTGGCCAAGCACGGCAACCGCGCGGTGTCCGGCAAGACCGGTAGCGCCGACGTGCTGGAGGCCGCCGGCATCTACCTGGACCTGAAACCCGAGCAGGTGGCCCGCTGCATCGAGCATGTCGGCGTCGGCTTCATGTTCGCCCAGGTCCACCACAAGGCGATGAAGTACGCCGCCGGCCCGCGTCGCGAGCTGGGGCTGCGCACACTGTTCAACATGCTCGGCCCGCTTACGAATCCGGCCGGTGTGAAGCACCAGGTGGTGGGGGTGTTCAGCCAGGCACTTTGCCGGCCACTGGCCGAGGTGCTCAAGCGACTGGGTAGCCAGCACATCCTGGTGGTGCATTCGAAGGATGGCCTCGACGAGCTGAGCCTGGCGGCACCGACCCATGTGGCCGAGCTGAAGGACGGTGTGGTCACTGAATATCAGGTGCAGCCGGAGGACTTCGGCATCAAGAGCCAGAGCCTGATCGGCCTGACCGTGGACAGCCCGCAGCAGTCCCTTGAACTGATCCGCGATGCCCTGGGGCGTCGCAAGACCGAGAACGGCCAGAAGGCCGCAGAGATGATCGTGCTCAACGCCGGCGCTGCGCTTTATGCAGCGGACCACGCGAGCACCTTCAAAGAGGGTGTGCAATTGGCCCACGATGCCCTGCACACCGGCCTTGCCCGCGAGAAGCTGGAGGAACTGGCCTCCTTCACCGCGGTGTTCCGAGTGGAGAACGAAGCGTGAGCGTCCCGACCGTCCTAGAAAAGATCCTCGCCCGCAAGGCCGAGGAAGTCGCCGAGCGACGTGCTCGCACGTCGCTGAGCCAACTGGAAGCGCTGGCCCGTTCGGCCGATGCACCACGCGGGTTTGCCCAGGCCTTGCAGGACAAGGTCGCGCTGCGCGAACCGGCGGTCATCGCCGAGGTGAAGAAGGCGTCCCCGAGCAAGGGCGTCATCCGCGAGAACTTCGTGCCCGCACAGATCGCCCGCAGCTACCAGGACGGTGGCGCCACCTGCCTGTCGGTGCTCACCGATGTGGATTTCTTCCTGGGTGCCGATGAGTACCTGAAGGAAGCCCGGGCGGCCTGCTCCCTGCCGGTGATCCGCAAGGACTTCCTCATCGATCCCTATCAGGTTGTGGAGGCCCGTGCATTGGGCGCCGATTGTGTCCTGCTGATCGTTGCGGCGCTGTCCGACCTGCAGATGGCGGAGCTGGCTGCCACGGCGAAGGACGTGGGGCTGGATGTGCTGGTGGAAGTGCACGATGGCGATGAGCTGGAGCGGGCACTGAAGACCCTCGATACGCCGCTGGTGGGCATCAACAACCGCAACCTGCACACCTTCGATGTCAGTCTGGAGACCACACTGGACCTGCTGCCGCGCATCCCGCGCGACCGCATCGTCATCACCGAGAGCGGCATTCTCAACCGGGCGGATGTCGAGCTGATGGAAGTGAGTGAGGTCTACGCCTTCCTGGTTGGCGAGGCGTTCATGCGTGCCGAGGAGCCTGGGACCGAACTGCGTCGGTTGTTCTTCCCGGAGCGTGGGCGGGTCAAGCTGAGCGCCGACCCGAACTGATCGATGTGCACATGGAAAAGCCGGCGTCCTGCCGGCTTTTTCATATGCGCGTCTCAGCGTGTCCCGAAGACCACCATGGTCTTGCCCTTGACGTGCACCAGGCCCTGTTCCTCCAGGCTCTTGAGCACGCGACCGACCATTTCGCGGGAGCAGCCGACAATCCGGCCGATTTCCTGGCGGGTGATCTTGATCTGCATGCCATCGGGGTGGGTCATGGCATCGGGCTGCTTGCACAGGTCCAGCAGGGTACGGGCAACACGGCCGGTCACGTCGAGGAAGGCCAGGTCGCCCACCTTGCGGGTGGTGTTACGCAGTCGGTCGGCCATCTGACTGCCCAGTGCGTAGAGGATTTCCGGGTCCTGCTGGGTCAGTTCACGGAACTTGGCATAGCTGAGCTCGGCCACTTCGCATTCGGTCTTGGCACGGACCCAGGCGCTGCGCTCTTTCTCGGCGCCTTCCTTTTCGAACAGGCCCATCTCACCGAAGAAGTCCCCGGCATTGAGGTAGGCGATGATCATTTCACGACCATCGTCGTCTTCGATCAGGATGGTGACGGAGCCTTTGATGATGAAGAAGAGCGTTTCACAGCGGTCGCCCGCATAGATGATGGTGCTCTTGGCGGTGTAACGACGGCGATGACAATGCGCGAGAAGCTTGTCTAGGTTCTTGATCTTTGGAGTGAGGGTAATAGCTACCATGCCCGAGTCCCGAAATATAAATAGATAAGCCCTTGTCCAACAGGCACATTCTTATTAGTTATCTGGCTAAGTGTGCCAGTTATCCGACGTCAGCTTAACAGACGCACCGTGACCGGTGAGCCGATTTTGAGACACAGATAACAACTGCCGGGTAACTATTCGACCAGCGTATGTGACGCCGGGGTGTCGCCAGGCGCTGTGATAAGCTGGCGCCCCTTTTTCTCAGAGCCTGGAGTCTGGTGATGAAAGCGCGTATCCAGTGGGCGGGCGAGGCCCTGTTCCTCGGCGAGTCCGGCAGCGGCCATGCTGTGGTGATGGACGGCCCGCCGGAAAGCGGTGGCCGCAACCTCGGCGTGCGGCCGATGGAGATGCTCCTGCTGGGGCTGGGGGGCTGCACCAACTTCGACGTGGTGAGCATCCTCAAGAAGTCGCGCCAGCCGGTGGAGAGCTGCGAGGCGTTCCTCGAAGCCGAGCGCGCTGAAGAGGACCCGAAGGTGTTCACCAAGATCCATGTGCATTTCGTGGTTAAAGGCCGAGGCCTCAAGGAAGCCCAGGTCAAGCGTGCCGTCGAGTTGTCTGCCGAGAAGTACTGCTCCGCCTCCATCATGCTGGGGCGTGCGGGCGTCGAGATCACCCACGACTACGAGATCGTTGAACTCGGCTGAGCCTTCGACATCCGATCATCATATTGGGGGCGCAAACTCTGGTAGATGGCTTTCGTCATCTGCATAATGCGCCCCCTCGAATTCCAGGGGTCTTCTGCCCCAGAACCGATAACCACAATCGCCATCGCGAAGAGGTGTAAACCGTCCTACGCAGAAGTGTCGTGCGCTTCTGACGGGCATGCTCAACCACGCGGCAGAGCCGCACACGACGAGAGTTCACAAACGGTGAAAAGCAAACTCAAGCTCCACGGGTTCAATAACCTGACAAAGACCTTGAGCTTCAACATCTATGACATCTGCTACGCGGAAACCCCCGAGGACCAGCAGGCCTACGTCCAGTACATCGACGAAGAGTACGATGCCGAACGCCTGACCCAGATCCTCACCGACGTGGTCGACATCATCGGTGCCAATATCCTCAACATCGCCCGGCAGGATTACGATCCCCAGGGAGCGAGCGTCACCATCCTCATTTCCGAGCAGCCGGTGACGCCTACCGACAGCCAGATTGAGGAATCCCCCGGCCCGTTGCCCGAGACGATCCTGGCTCACCTGGACAAGAGCCACATCACCGTTCACACCTACCCGGAAATCCATCCGGTGGAAGGCATTGCGACCTTCCGTGTGGACATTGACGTGTCCACCTGCGGCGTGATTTCGCCGCTCAAGGCCCTGAACTACCTCATCCACCAGTTCGACTCCGACATCGTCACCGTCGACTACCGTGTGCGTGGTTTCACCCGTGACGTGGAAGGGCGCAAGCACTTCATCGACCACGAGATCAACTCGATCCAGAACTACCTCTCCGACGACACCCGCGACGCGTACCAGATGACCGACGTGAATGTGTATCAGGAGAACCTGTTCCACACGAAGATGCTGCTCAAGGACTTCGAACTGGACAACTACCTGTTCGGCGATGCCGCCTCCAACCTGACCGCCGAACAGCGGCAGCAGGTGGAAGAGCGTGTGCGCCACGAGATGCTGGAAATCTTCTATGCCCGCAACATGCCCCGCTGAGGGCTGCGAGCTGGAATGACAAAGGGCGCCGAACGGCGCCCTTTTGTTTTAACGTGCTGTGCCCGGGTCAGATCCGGTAGGTGCTCTTGGTCATGACCTTGGACAGCAGCGTCATGCCGAACTTCACCGGGGCGGGGAAGCGCAGGCCGCCGGCTTCCAAGGCGGTGGTGGAGTGGTGTTCCTCGTCGACCCGCATCTGTTCGAGGATGGCTCGGCTTTTGGCATCCTGCGGCGGGATCTGGTGCAGGTGCTCGTCCAGATGCTTGCAGACCTGGTCCTCGGTGGCCGCGACGAAGCCCAGGCTGACGCGGTCGCTGATCAGACCGGCCATTGCGCCCACGCCGAACGACAAACCATAGAACAGCGGGTTGAGCACGCTGGGGCGGCTGCCCAGTTCACGGATGCGTTGCTCGCACCAGACCAGGTGGTCGATCTCCTCCTCGGCGGCGTGTTCCATTGCCTGGCGCACCTCGGGCAGCTTGGCGGTCAGCGCCTGGCCCTGGTAAAGCGCCTGGGCACAGACCTCGCCGGTGTGGTTGATGCGCATCAGGCCGGCCACGTGGCGTGTGTCGTCCTCGCTCATCGGCGCATCGTCCTGCAGGTTGGCGGGCGACGGGCGGTAAGGCTGGCCTTTGAACGGCAGGAGGGTCTTGAGGGCGGCATCGGCCTGCAGCAGCAGGCGGTCGGCGGGAGAGTAGTGACGTTCGGTAGCCATGGGGCACCTCGACAGGCGAAAACTGGCGGAGAGTTTACTCCATTGCTCCCCTCCGGGCTTGATCGGGATCAGTCGCATTCCGGCGCTGCCCGCTGACTTGAGGCTCAGCCCGGGGGCCAGTCCAGTTGGCGCTGCCCGAGCAGGTGCATGTGGACGTGGTGGTAGACCGCCTGCCCGGCCAGTTCACGGTCGTCCTCGGTTTAGGTGGTTTAGGGTCTCGATGTGTCGCTTGGGGATGACTAGGAAGTGCACCGGCGCCTGTGGGGCGATGCCATGGGGCGCGACAATGTGATCGTCTTCGTACAGCGTACGTGCCGGGATCTGCGCAGCGACTATTTTGCAGAACAGACAGTCCACCTGGGTTCTGCGGGCTGATATAAGAATCGCCCGAGTCTAGCGGCGGACCATCGACTCCGGCCAGCAGTGAAACCCACAAGGAGCCTGTGTGAAGAACGACATCCACGACCTGGGCCTGGTGCTCGATTCCAAGGTCAAGCTCATCGTCATCGAGTCCTGGGATGAGCAACGCGTGCTGGAGACCCTTACTACCCTTGCGGTCAAGCGGGGCATGAGCCTGTTCACCTGGTCGGTGACCGAGGGACTGCAGCGTCTCGGCTTCGGCGGCGAGCCTCTGGGGGGCGAGGAGACGGTCGACCCGGAGAAGGCCCTGCGCCTGATCAAGGGCGACCTCCAATCCAGCCTGTACGTGATGTGTGACCTGCACCCGTTCCTGGAGGACAACCCCCGGCTGGTGCGCTTGCTGAAGGAAGTGGCGATGGCCGACTCGCCCCAGCGCCCGACCCTGGTGCTGGTGTCCCATGCCCTGCGCCTGCCGCCGGAGGTGCAGCGCTACAGCGCCCGCTTCGCCCTGGCGTTGCCCAGCGAGGATGAGTTGCTGGCCATCGTCCGGGAGGAAGCGACCCGCTGGAGCGAGCGCAACCGTGGCGCCCGGGTGCGTACCGACAACCGTACCCTCCTGCAGGTTGTGAAGAACCTGCGGGGGCTCAGCCATGGTGAGGCGCGCTCCCTGGCCCGCAATGTGATCTGTGATGACGGCGCCATCACCCAGGAAGACCTGCCGGAACTGAACAAGACCAAGTTCCAACTGCTGGACCTGGAGGGCGTGCTCAGCTTCGAATACGACACGGCACGTTTTGCCGAGGTGGGTGGCCTGGCCAACCTCAAGCGCTGGCTCGGTGAGCGCCAGGGGGCCTTCATCGATGGCAAGGCCGAGGACCGGCCCAAGGGCATGCTGCTGGTGGGGGTACAGGGCGGCGGCAAGAGCCTGGCCGCCAAGGCGGTCGCCGGCCTTTGGGGACTGCCCCTGCTGCGCCTGGACTTCGCCTGCCTGTACAACAAGTTCTTCGGTGAGACCGAGCGCAACCTGCGGGAGGCGCTTCGCCTCGCCGAGCAGATGGCGCCGTGCGTGCTGTGGATGGACGAGATCGAAAAGGGCTTGGCCAGCGGCGACCATGACGGGGGTGTGAGCCAGCGTGTGCTCGGGACGCTGCTGACCTGGATGTCTGAGCGCAAGGCGCCGGTCTTCATGATCGCCACCGCCAACGCCATTCATCGCCTGCCGCCGGAGCTGGTGCGCAAGGGGCGTTTCGACGAGCTGTTCTTCGTCGACCTGCCGGACCCGGCGACCCGCGCGGAGATCTTCCGCATCCACCTGTCCCGCCGGGGCATGGACCTTGCTCTGTTCGATCTGTCGGCACTGGCGTCGGCGTCCGATGGATTTTCCGGTGCCGAGATCGAGCAGGCCGTCGTGGGCATGTACTACGCCGCCCAGGCAGCGCAAAGCGATGTCAGCCAGGCGCTGCTCCTGCAGCAGTTGCATGGGACGGCGCCGTTGTCGGTGATCATGTCGGAAGAGTTGGCGGCCCTGCGCAGCTGGGCAGCCAGCCGCTGCGTGCGCGCGGACTGAGCGGGCGCGTTCAGCCGGCCACGAATCGGCGGTTGATGCGGGCAGTGAGTCGACGTGTCAGCCAGCGCGGCATGAAGCGTGATGCTATTGCCGCCAGGCGGTTGCGCCAGCCTGGGATGATGATGGCGCGGTTCTTTTCCAGGGCGCGTACGGTGTACAGCGCCACCTCTTCCGCACTCATCAGCAGGGGCGAGCTCTCCAGCTTCTCCCCGACCATGCGGGCATGGCGGAAGAAGGCGGTGCGCACGGGCCCGGGGCAGAGGACGGAAACCTTCACACCATGGCGCTTCAGCTCTTCGCGCAAGCCTTCGGAGAAGTGCAGCACGTAGGCTTTGCTGGCGTAGTAGTTGCTCATCCAGCCGCCGGGCTGGAACCCGGCAACGGAGGCGACATTGAGGATCTGCCCTTCGCCCCGCCCGGCCATGGCGCCACCGAGCTCATGGCAGAGCCGTGCCAGGGCGAGGATGTTCAACTCGATCAGCTCCTGTTCACGGCTCCACGGTTGCTGGACATAGAGGCCGGCACTGCCGATGCCGGCGTTGTTGACCAGCAGGTCGATCTGGCGACCGCCCTGGTTGAGCTCATGCAGCAGGCCGGATAGCTGGAGGGGTTCGGCGAGGTCACAGGTGCGGTAGAGGACCTCGACGCCAAAGCGTTGGGTCAGCTCATAGGCGATGCTCTCGAGCGCATCACGCTGGCGAGCCACCAGGATCAGGTGGCGACCCCGGCGAGCCAGGGCCTCTGCGAGGGCCAGTCCCAGGCCGCTGGAGGCGCCGGTGATGAGGGCATAGCGGGGCATCGTTAATCTCCTGGTGGGGCCGGGTTGGACAGCGCCGGCCCCGGGAGGTTGCTCAGTTCGACTCGTAGTCGTCCTGTTCGGCCGGTGCTTCGGCTTCCATGCCCTGGTCATCCGAGTACTCCGCTTCGTCGGCGGGAGTGGCGGCGTAATCGCTGCTGTCCACGTCGGCCGGCATCTCGTAGCTGCTGCCGGAGAAGTCGGAGTCCAGGGCACTGAGGGCACCGGCGCCGGCGAACATCAGCACGCCGATGATGGCCAGGACGGCGAGGATGCCGCTGCCGATGGAGATCCAGGCCATGACCAGTACCGAGGTGCTGTTCGGCGGCTGGATCTGGCCATAACGGTTGGGGCCCTGGGTGCCGGGAATCACCATCATCAGAATCGGGAAGACCGAGCCGACGAAGGGGACGAAGTTCAGCAGGTACAACCAGCCCGACCAGCCGATGTCATGCAGGCGCTGGACACCGAACTGAACGTTGACCACCACCAGAGCGATAATTTCGAGTGCGAAAAGAATACCGCCGATCACCGGGAACTCGGACATCAGCAGTGCGGTGAGGCCCACGATCGGCAGGGCTGCCAGGATCAGGACCATCGACCAGGCGAGGTAGCGCATCCTGCCGATTCGACCGGTGACACCGAAGGGGCGCAGTTCGCCGAACTCCGGCAGGGCTTCACCTACCTGCGCTTGGGGCGTGGCATAGGGCGATGCTGCACCGGTTGCCGGCGCCATCACGGCCGGCGCGCTTTCGGCTTTTTGGGCCTGGCGGGCCAGGAACTTCTCGATGACGATGCCGCAGGCCTTGCACTCGATTGCCTTGGGCTGTTCATGGCCGCACTTGGGACAGGTCATGTTGGGTTGGTCTTCTTCGGCCTGGGGCGAGGCATCCGGGGTGGGGTGGTCCTCGGTCTCCACCAGGCTCAGTCCGGCGGCGATGTCGGGCTCCTTGCGGACGTTGGCACCGGCGCGCTGCAGGGCCGCCAGGTACTTGTCCGCTTCGCCGTCCTCGAGGTCGCGCTTCAGGGCAACGGGACGGCCATTGAACAGGGCTTCGATCTTGTCGGCGTCGCTCTTGAACAGGCGGGCGAGGTTCTCCTTGACCGAGTCCAGTGCCGCACCGGGCATCAGTTCACCTTCGAATACGATCTTGTAGCGAGCGTCGGACATGCGGGCATCCTTGTCGGCTGTAGGGTTGAGGATGGCCAAGCGTACTGGTGGCAGCGCCTGGCTTACAAGCCGTGGAGGCAGGAAAAAGCGGGGGGCTTCACGCTGTAGGCAAGGGTTTCCAGCGCCCGACGAGACGGCCGCGCCGCAACAGGCTCATGGAGCCGAATCGTGCCGGGAGTCCTTCGGCAGTGTGTGGACGGAGAAACACCCAGTCATCGGGTTGCAGTCGATTGGCTGCGGAGCCGATCAGCCGCTCCTGATTGGCGCTGCGGCCATAGAGCGGGTCGTAGGCGAGTCCGGCTGGTGAGGCCGGGATGGCTTGCCAGCCACCGCCATATAAATAGAAGGCCTGTTCGCGGTTCGGGTCCCAACTGCTCATGAGGCCATGGGCGCTCTCAAGGTAGGGCAGGTCGCCGTTGACCGTTTTGAGCACGGGAGCGGCGATCCAGCAGGCTGCCTGGTAGGCGCTGAGGCTTTCGGTATCGAAGTCCGAAGGTTTGAGTAGCGCCGAACCCACGGCGATTTCGTTTAGTGGGCTGGCTCCAGACAGGTGTTGCATGCAGGTGAGGCTGCCGGCGCCATTCAACAAAGGTGTTTCTGGCCAGACCTTGCCTGCGCGCATGGCCTGTTCCAGGAAGGCTCGGTAGCAGGTGTTGGCCTGCACGAGGGCGCCCCCGCTCCAGAAGGGCGCATGGGCGACCTGGGCGTCATAGCCCATCAGCCCACGCAGCGTGAACACGTCGGGATGATGTTCGATCAGTGAGAGGCTGGCAGCAAACTGCTCGGGTGAGGTGTGACCGCCGCGACGCAAGCCGACATCGATTTCCAGGGCAATGGACAGCGGGCGCTGCAGGGCGAGTGCCATGTCGCGGTATTGCACCAGGCGCTCCGGGCTGTCCATCAACCAGGTGAGCTGCCGGTCGGGGTTGAATGCTGCAGCCGCGGGGAGTTGTTGGTAGAAGGCCAGGGCTGCGGCGACCGGCAGGGGCTTGCCGAGCAGTAGGTCGCTGTCGGGGAACGCCTCGGCCAGTTGGTTAACCTGGGGTTGATGGAAGACCATGAAACGCCGAGTGCCTAGGCGCTTGGCGAGGTAGTCGAGCAGAGCCGTTGAGGCGAGCGATTTGCTCACCAGGCGCAGTTTCATGCTGCCTAGACGGCTGTTCAACAGGTCCGCGTTGGCGTCCAGGCGATCAAGGTCGATCACCAGCTGGGGCACGCCGCCACCCTGCTGGTGCAGCAGGGCCTGCAACTGGGCGAAGTAAGGCGCATGAGGCGCGCCCCGGTCGGTGGGGCGGGCCGCCCACAGCCCCAGTGTGCCCAGCGCTCCGAGGCCGGCGAGCAGACGGCGACGCTTCATCCCTGGTAAGGCTGTGCCAGGTGGGAGATGCGTTGGACAGCAGCACGGTACTCGCTGTCGAGGCGCTGCACCAACTCATCGATGGAGGGGAGGTCGTGGATGCCTCCGACGCCCTGGCCCGCTGACCAGACTGTCTTCCAGGCCTTGGCTTCGTCGCTCACGGGTTTGAGTTTTTCACCGTAGTTGACGTCCCCCTTGTCGTTGAGGCGGGTGAGGTCGTATCCGGCGGCCTCCAGGCTCTGGCGCATGAAGCTGGCCGGAACGCCCGAGACGGCGGGGGTGTGGACGATATCGGCCGCCCGTGCGTCCAGCAGCATTTGCTTGTAGGCGGCGCTGGCCTGGCTCTCCCGGGTGGCAATGAAGCGAGTGCCCAGGTAGGCGAGGTCCGCCCCGAGGAGCTGGGCCGCTAGGATCTCGTGGCCGTGGTTGAGGCAGCCGGCCAGGAGCAGGGTCTTGTCGAAGAACTGGCGGATCTCGGCGACCAGGGCGAAGGGGCTCCAGGTTCCGGCGTGCCCACCGGCGCCTGCTGCGACGGCGATCAGCCCGTCTACACCCGCTTCTGCAGCCTTTTCGGCATGGCGCCGGGTGGTGACGTCATGGAATACCAGGCCGCCGTAGTCGTGCACGGCGTCCACCACTTCCTTCACGGCGCCAAGGCTGGTGATGACGATGGGGACCTTTTTTTCCACACAGATGGCCAGGTCGGCCTGCAGGCGGGGGTTGCTGCCGTGGACGATCAGGTTGACGGCGTAGGGGGCTGCATCGGCTGCCAGCCCAGCGGTGATTTCATCAAGCCAGGCGGCGAAGCCGGCACTCTCGCGCTGGTTCAGGGCGGGGAAGCTGCCGACGACACCGGCGTTGCAACTGGCCAGGACCATGGGCGGTACCGAGACCAGGAACATCGGAGCGGTGACGAGGGGCAGACGCAGGCGATTCTCAAGCAGGGCGGGCAGTGACATCCGACGGTCCTCTTGGATGGGATCAGAAGGGCTTGACCACGACCAGAATGACGATGGCCAGCAGGAACAGCACAGGGACTTCGTTGAACCAGCGGTAGAAGACATGGCTGCGGGCGTTCTCGCCACGGGCGAAGCGCTTGAGCATCGCGCCACAGGCATGGTGGTAACCGATCAGCAGCACCACGAGAGTGAGTTTGGCGTGCAGCCAGCCCTGGCTGAACCAACCAGGGTTGAGGTAGAGCATCGCGCCGCCCAGCAGGAGGGTGGCAATCATCGAGGGGCCCATGATGCCGCGGTAGAGCTTGCGCTCCATGATGCAGAAGCGCTCTCGGCTGGGTTGGTCTTCCGCCGCAGCGTGATAGACGAACAGGCGCGGCAGATAGAAGAGGCCGGCGAACCAGCAGACGACGGCGATGATGTGCAGGGCCTTTAGCCAGAGGTAGAGCATGGAAAATGTCCGTTGTGTGAGATCGGTCCGATAGTAGAGGCACAGGTGGCAGCGCGTCACCCTGACGGTTGGCCCATGGCGGATCGGGCTTTATCATCGGCGCCTTTGCAATGGGCCGCTCTGGCTAGGTGGTTTCGCATGGCTCTTTTCTCATCCTTCCTGCTTCGATCCGCGGACTGCGCTCGCTGATGGCCAGTTGGGAAGTTCGTGTCAGTGATCCGCGTCGCGAACGTCTGTTGAGGCTGGTGCTGTGCGCACTGGTTCTGGCGTTGCCGGCCTCCTTCTTTGCCGGTGGCTGGCAGCAGGCTGAGCGTTCCCGCGACGTGGTCGAGCAGCGGGACCAGTTGTTGCAAGAGAATCAGCAGCAGGCTCGCGAACTGGAGCAACTGCGTCAGCGCCAGGCGGTGCTGGAGAGCGGCGAGCGCTTGGGCCAGCAGGCCAATGAGCAGAGTCGGCAGGCTATCAAGATGATGGAGGAGCAGGTTTTTGCCTTGCAGCAGGAGCTGGCGGTCTACAAGGGCGTGCTGGCTCCCGACCGCCAGGCGGATGGGTTGCGTATTCGCGCCCTAGAGGTGCACGGCACGGACATGCCGTCCCGCTACCGTATGCGCCTGATGCTGAGCCGGGTGGGCAAGGACGAGCGTGCCCTCGCTGGGGCTTTATCGATTCGCATCCTGGGTCGCCAGGGGAACAAGGAGACGGCCTTGCTCCTGGCTGAGCTGGCGAAGGACCTGCCCAAGGGCGGCGTGCCTTTTTCATTCAAGTATTTCCAGGCCATTCCCGATGCCGGGCGCTTCATCGAACTGGAGTTGCCGGAAGGCTTCGTTCCACGTCGCATCGAGGTGAGTGCGCGGGTGGAGGGGCAGCGTGAGCCGCTGTTGCGCACGTTCGACTGGACCGACGAGGAGTCATGAATCTATGTGGAACAAGCAGAAACCCAAGGCAGACCTGCAGCGCTACAGCGGCAAGACCAGCATCATCGCGACCGGTGCTGAACTGGTGGGCGACCTGCGCTTCCAGGGCGCGGTTCAGGTTGATGGGCGCCTTACGGGCAATCTGTCTGCCGTTGAGGGCATGGTGCGCATCAGCGTGGACGGGCTGGTCCAGGGTGAGATCCGTGCGCCCCACGTGATCATTGATGGGGAAGTGCAGGGTGATGTGTACGCGAGCGAGCACCTGGAACTGGGCGCGCGGGCGCGGGTCAAGGGTACGGTGTTGTATGGGTTGATGGAGATGGCGATGGGAGCGCAGATAGACGGGCGCCTGGGCCAGATCAAGGAGTCGGCCAAGCCGCTTGAGCTGCCGTCGCGGGTCGATGAGGCCGATGCTTAATAGTTGACCAGTTTTCTAGGGTAAGCGGATAATGCGCCGCCATAGCGCAGTATGGCGGCGTCAAGCCGGGAGAGTTGCATCATGAGTGTCGAATCCTTCACCCCCACCGCCCTGATGTTCACCCAGGGAGCCGCAAGCAAGGTGAAGAACCTGATCGATGAAGAGGGCAATCCGCGCCTGAAGCTCCGCGTTTTCGTCACCGGTGGCGGCTGCTCCGGGTTCCAGTACGGCTTCACCTTCGATGAAGAGGTGGCCGACGACGACACCATCGTCGAGCGTGACGGCGTGAGTCTTGTAGTCGACCCCATGAGCTTCCAGTATCTGGCAGGCGCGGAGGTGGATTACCAGGAAGGCCTGGAGGGCTCGCGCTTCGTGATCAAGAATCCGAATGCGGCCACCACCTGTGGTTGCGGGCAATCCTTCTCGATCTGATTGGATCTCGTTTGTCGAACGCCGTGCTCATGCACGGCTTTTTCGTTTCAGGCGGGGTAAATCGCGCCGAGGATGCGGGGGCCTTTGGCGCCGGTCACGCTTGGGCGATTGGCAGGAATACCTTCCAGGCAGCAGTGGGCGAGCCAGCCAAAGGCCATGGCTTCCATCCAGTCCGCAGGTACGCCCGCCTCATCGGTGCTGCAAACCCGGGAAGAGGGGAGCAACTCGGCCAATCGCTTCATCAGCGTGTGATTGCGGGCACCACCACCGCAGACCAGTAGTTCGTCGGTATGCGCTTGTGCCACCAGCAGGGCGTCGATGGCGGTACGTGCGGTGAACTCCAACAGAGTGGCTTGGACATCTTTGGCAGCGGGCTGTGTGCTCATTCGTGCCAGTTTGTGGTCCAGCCACGGCAGGTTGAAGTGCTCCCTCCCCGTGCTTTTGGGGCCTTGAGTCGAGAAGAAGTCGTCTGCCATCAGTGCCTGGAGCAAGGCGGCGTCGATCTTGCCGCTGGCGGCCCATTCGCCATCCGCATCGTAGGGTTTGCCTTGATGGCGGGCTATCCAGGCATCCAGCAGGACATTGCCGGGGCCGCAGTCGAAACCGAAGACCGGGCGATCCGGCTGCAACAGCGAGAGGTTGCTGAAACCACCGACGTTCAGGACGGCCCGATGGGCATCGTTGCCGAAAAGGGCTTCGTGGAAGGCGGGCACCAAGGGCGCACCTTGTCCACCCGCCGCCATGTCCCGACGACGGAAGTCGCCGACCGCGGTGATGCCGGTCAGCTCTGCAAGGAGTGCGCAGTTGCCGATCTGGATCGTGAAGCCGAGGGCGGGTTCGTGGCGTACCGTCTGGCCGTGGCTCCCAATGGCTCGAATGGAATCAGGGGTGAGTCCCGTCTGTTGCAGGAGTTTTTGGATGCCTTGTGCAGCGAGCCGGACCCAGCGCTGCTCGGTAAGGGCTGCGCGGGCGAGTTCGTCATTGCCGGGGGTGCAGAGCTTGAGGAGATCCTCCTTCAAGTCGGCAGGCATGGGGATGTAATGGGAAGCGAGGAGCCGCGTGCGGCTTTCCTGCACGATCAGGGCGATGTCCAGCCCGTCCAGACTAGTGCCGGACATGACCCCGATGTAGTGCGGCATGCGGCAGTTACTGCTGCTTGTTCTGAGCGAGCATGGTGGCCTTTTCCTGGTCCATGCGTGCCATCAGCGGTTTGCTCAGTTGCAGGAAACGCTTCTTCTCACTGGCGATGAGTGGGTCGGCCATTGGAAGCTTCACGCTGAGCGGGTCGACGTGCTGGCCGTTGACCTGGAACTCGTAGTGGAGGTGTGGGCCAGTGGAGAGCCCGGTAGTGCCGATATAGCCGATGATCTGTCCCTGTTTGACACTTACGCCGGTCTTGATCCCTTTGGCAAAGCCCTGCATGTGGCCATAGAGGGTGCGGTATTTGCCGCTGTGCTGGATGATCACGGCATTACCGTAACCACCACGACGCCCGGCGAGCATGACCTTGCCATCACCCGTTGCCTTGATCGGTGTTCCGCGTGGGGCGGCGTAGTCAACGCCCTTGTGCGCGCGGATCTTGTTCAGGATGGGGTGCTTGCGGCCCAACGAGAAGCGAGAGCTGATTCGAGCGAAATCCACGGGAGTGCGGATGAAGGCTTTGCGCATCGCTGTGCCGTCATCACGGAAATAGCTGGCGATACCCTGGGCATTGGCAAAGCGGACAGCGGTGTACGTTTTGCCGCGGTTGGTGAACCGCGCCGCGAGGATAGCGCCTGAGCCTACTTCTTTGCCGTTGACGGTCTTTTTCTCATAGATGACTTCGAACTCGTCGCCTTCACGGATATCAAGGGCAAAGTCGATGTCGTAGTCGAAGATGTTTGCCAGGTCCATCGTCAGGTTGTGTGAGAGACCGGCGCGTTTGGCGGAAAGGAACAGAGAGCTGTCGATCACGCCGTGCGCGTAAGCGGAATGAATGTCGGGTTTGGCGATGTCGCGCTTGAAGTCGTAGCCTTTTTCGGTCTTGGCGAGCGTTACTGATTCCAGATCGCTAAGCCGGGAATGAAGGCTCTGGAGCTCGCCTTCCGGGGTCAGCCGGAACTCGAAGGGCTGGCCGACCTTGAGGCGGGTGAGCGTCTTGGCATCCTTGCTACTGTCGAGAATCTCGTGCAGCACGCTCGCGGACAGGCCGACTTTGGCGAACAGTGTGGACAGTGTATCGCCACTTTCGACCTTGACGGTCTTCAGACCAGGGTCGACAGGTGCGTTCGATAAGGAGGCTGAAGTGGAAGCATCCTGCTTGTCCGTGCTGGAATCGTTATCAGCGCTGTCCTTGGCATCTGCGGACGGCGCAATGGTGGCAAAGGGAGTGATCGCCTCGCCTTCGCTGGATAGGCCCTGTCGGAGATCGTCCTTCTCCTGAATCAGTGCTTCGGCACTGTTGTCCATGTCCAGATTGATGTAGGTCTTCTTCGCCTCGACTTCCCGAGACGGGAACACCAGCAAGGCCAGGCTCAGAAGCGCAGCTACACCGCTTGCGGCCAGCAGGTGGCTCTTCGGATAGCGCGGCGCTTTGGGAACGTTATGCGTCATGGCGTGTGGTGTTATTAAGAAAGTGATCTAACTGCCTAAAATATAATCAAATAGGCCCTCAGGCAACCTTGAGAACCGACCTTTCGGCGGTCGGTCTGGCCGCGGGCGCAAAACTTGTAATTAGTCAGCGATCTTGTATGTTTGGTTCCCTTTTGTATTTACGTGGCACGGGGCCTTACATGAAGTCGGTTGAGGAGCAGCTGGCGCTTATCAAGCGCGGCGCGGAAGAAGTACTGGTCGAAGCGGAGCTGATCGAGAAGCTCAAGACGGGGCGGCCGCTGCGCATCAAGGCTGGCTTCGATCCGACGGCGCCTGATCTGCACTTGGGGCATACCGTTCTGATTAACAAGCTGCGTCAGTTCCAGGAGCTGGGGCATCAGGTGGTCTTCCTGATCGGAGACTTCACCGGGATGATTGGGGACCCTAGTGGGAAGAGTGCTACCCGTCCTCCACTGACCCGTGAGCAGGTGTTGGAGAATGCCGAGACCTACAAGGCTCAGGTCTTCAAGATCCTGGACCCTGAACGCACCGAAGTGGCGTTCAATTCCACCTGGATGGACCAGCTGTCACCGGCCGATTTCATTCGTTTGTCTTCTCAGTACACCGTGGCGCGAATGCTTGAGCGGGATGACTTCAGTAAGCGCTATGCTACCAATCAGCCTATCGCCATCCATGAGTTCCTTTATCCGCTGGTTCAGGGCTATGACTCCGTTGCGCTCCGTGCTGATGTCGAGTTGGGTGGTACCGATCAGAAATTCAACCTGCTAATGGGGCGTGAGTTGCAGCGTGCCTACGGGCAGGCATCCCAGTGCATCGTCACCATGCCGCTGCTCGAGGGGCTCGATGGTGTCAAGAAGATGTCCAAGTCCCTTGGTAACTATGTGGGTATCCAGGAGGCGCCGGGCGTCATGTATAACAAGCTGGTGTCGATGCCAGACAGTTTGATGTGGCGCTACTTCGAGTTGCTCAGCTTCCGGTCCATGGATGAGGTCCATCAGTTCAAGCGAGACGTCGAGGCGGGCGCTAATCCTCGTGACATCAAGATCAAGTTGGCCGAAGAGATTGTTGCCCGGTTCCATGGGGAAGAGGCAGCAGCCAGTGCTCATCGCTCGGCAGGCAACCGCATGAAGGATGGCGAGCTGCCGGACGACTTGCCGGAAGTGGAGTTGCTTGCGCCTGAGGCTATGCCGATCTCGTCTGTCCTTAATAAGGCAGGGCTGGTCAAGAATGCTGCGGCGGCGCGTGATCTTCTGGCAGCAGGCAGTGTGCGTGTTGATGGGGAAGTGGTTGATCGTTCGTTTGTCTTCGAGCTAGGCAAGAGTCATGTATGCCAGGCGGGGAAAAAAGCGTTTGCACGCATCTCGCTGAAAGCAGAATGAATTTTT